>CAYXGR010000254.1:0-5069 GCA_964464525.1 uncultured Planctomycetaceae bacterium | reverse complement strand
GGATTCGCGAACTCGGGATGACCTTCGGCGGCGAACCGCTCCTGCGCCGAACCGTCGAACAGCTTGTTGCCTCAATCTGACGACGATCTCGCGGGTGGATCGGAGATGCTCCTGATTTCAATCGGCCGCTGTAGAGCGCACGCGACCCGTGCGTAGCGCCAGATGCACATGGTTGTGTTTTCCGTAGACAACATGAACGGTATCGCCGTCGATCGACAGGTGTCGAATGGCCGGTCGGCCTATCGCCGGAGGTCCACCGCGAGCGATGGCGTCGAGAGACCAAAGTATTTCACCGTTTTCGCTTCTCGCGATGACCGTCCTGTCATCCGCGGCAACGGAAACGGAGATTCCAGTCACAACGTCAGAGATGGAGAGTGTCGGCACGGCTAGTCCGGTTTCCTCTTGTCTGTATGGAGGCTTTACTGATTGCGTATGGGCCTCTCGGGAAACCGATATGGATCCGGGCACATCTTGGCGATGCCCGCATGAGGTAAAACAAGCCCAAAACACCACAGCGAGAACGGCGCCACTCTGTCTCACGGATACACCTCAGACACCTGACGACCACGGTGCCTATTACACCATCCTGGCGTTAAGACGCGCCGGGGGAATCGGGGGGAGCGTTGCTCTCGGATGATGGCTTATCAACCAACTCTCCCTACGGTCCCACCAATGCCTGTACAAAGTCCGGAATGTCATCCACGGTGACCGCATCGTCCGTAGTGAAATCACCAAACGGGACCAAGTTCATGTCCGGTACCGGATCGAGCAGAAGATCTACGAAGATTTGAATATCCTCGCCGTTCACCTGTAGATCACCATTCAGGTCGCCGCGCGGGTGTTCCGTGAAGAACAGGCCCAAATCAAATGTCCGAAAGCCCGCCACCCCCAGATTGTGCAGCGCCGGATCGAAGGTGGTAAAGTCCGCTGTCGCCAATGTCAAGTCCAACTCATTCTGACGATCGCCGGGGGGCACCTTCGCGAATGCCCTGACAACGATGGTATCCTGCGAGAGATCGATCTTGATCTCGAGGTTGTGTGCCAGCCCCGCAAGGTCGAACAGGACCGGCACCTGGATGGGCGTTGTGGAGGTCAGGTTGAGTTGAACGATTTCGACCTGGACAGTGGCTTGCTGGCCGGTATCAGGGTGCATGAAATTGGCGCCGAAGAAGATCTGATCGGGAGGCAGAGTCACGGGAGGCCATACGTCGAGGATGGGCAACTGATCCTGGTTCGGAATACCTGGTGTTGTGTTCACACCTCCCGGAAAGGTAGTCCCCATGTGGGTAAAGCCCATCAGATTGGTCGCCCAGTCGGCAGGTGACCAGAACACATCCAAGAAAGAGTCAACAAAGTCGAAGAAGTCCAAGTCTCGTCTGCCTACTTTCTTGGGCCAGATCTCAAACCCCCAGCGGACACCGTCGTGAATGGTGATGACATGCATGGGATCGGCGCCTGGCACGGTGAACAGGTTCTCACTTGAGAGGAAGAGATCGGCAGTCCAGGAAGTATGCGTATTCGCGCAGTGACGGTTTGGAAAATCTCGAAATCGCAGATCATAAGTGCCGCCGGCCTTCATCCCATTCGAATGGCCCAGCGCTTCCGGATCAGTCCAGTAGTAGGGCAAGGGCAGGCCACCCGGATCGTCATTGGGCCGTGGGTCGATGTATACACCTCCCGCCCCTCCCAGTGGCTTGTTCGTGTTGATCTCCTGTACCCAGCGATAACTCGGGGCTGCGCCGCCGGGCACCGGTGGCGGAAGGGTCCAGCTTGCGCCGGCTACTCCGTCGTCATACCGAGCGATGAATCCGGCGCCATATAACCGTGCCTCGTAGAGGTCGATTGTGAGGGTGCCCGGAGCGGCCCCGCCGACGACGACGTTGGCCGGTGCAATCCCCGCGTAATCCGCGAGAATTGTTCCCCTCTGCGCAATCGCGTCGGCGCCGCCGGCCGCCAGATGCGTCACCGGGACGGGTTTCAGCATCACCATACAACGATCGTCCATGACCATGACCGGTGCGCCTGCGCCGCCGACGAGCGCAAAACCGAAAGCGGGGATAGTCAATAAAACGAGGCCAAGCATTGCGATTGGGGATTGGAATCTAGACATGTTCACTCCTCCATACAGATTGGCCGGGGAGAACAGGAATGCGCGATCGAGCCGTCTCTCGATGAGCGCTCCCCACCGACACGCGCCAGCTACCGACACCACCGCGATGGTGATGCTCGCACGAACGCTTCTGTTCGATGCGCAAGTTTGAAATGCGCAGAGCAGCGTATCACATTCGTGTGGCAAATACAAGAATAACCGTATGAGTAAAGATGAAAAATGTGTCGTACACGGCCAAATTATCGGCCTGTGCTGAATCCGCAAGGTGCGCATGTCCCCTGAAAAGGTGAATCCAACGAATTAAATAGACGGATAGATATATTAAAGAAGGAGTCGGTAATCTAGCAATGGTCAGACATGTGGTGGAAACACTCGGCGTCATGGCCGTAATCGTGTTCCCGTCATGGTCGCCCTGGATATTAGACCATGCACCCCGACCACTCCCTTACGGCCGCGGCTCTGATAGAGCGGGGCACTCTCAAATAATACGAACGTATATTATTTGAGTCCGAGGCGTTTGCAGATTTCATGCCGCAGGCCACCGCGGCAGGCGTTTCTTTGCGCACTCAGGCGGCGCTTGTCGTCGTCTTCGGAGAAGCCCGGCAGGCCTCCCTGCCCGATGCCGAAATCACCTTCACGTCGACCCTGAGACGTCTGCACCGGCGTCTGGCCCAGCCCATCCGTGTCGTGTTCGACATCCATGCCCGGGAGGTTCATCCCGCCGCCGGGGGTACCCGGATGGAGGAAGTCCGGGAGGTTACCGCCCTGGGAGAAGAAGATTCCGATCCCGCGATCGTGAATCAGGTTCATGATCTGGTCGGTCCCTTTGAGGCCGAACAGATCGTTGATGCTGATCTCACGGTCAAGCTGCATGCTCATGATGGCCTGGGCCATGCGATGGGTGACCGCCTGACCGGGCGTCAGAAATCGCGACCTGGCACCGAGGTAATTCCCGCTTCGTCCGTACTGGAGCTGGATCGCCTGAATTAAACCTCGGCCCTGGTCCGACAACCGCATCGCGAACTGACCGTTGCGATAGGTCATTTCAAAAATGTCGGTCCCGCGTTTGCTCAAAGTTGCGGCGGGGCAGGTGATCTCCATATCGCTGCGAACACCGCCTTCGGCCACACCGGCCCGGATGATGCCATAGCCGAGGTCGAGACGGGCCTTGGCCACGCCGCTCTTGATCGACAACTCCTGGATGCTCACCAGTGACAGTCGGCCGACCCACAAAACCGTCGGCGGCGTCGCCGGCCGCGCGACCAGCTTCACACTGCTCCGCAAAGGAACTGAAACCTGAAGCCCGGCACCGAGAAGATCCCCCTTGCGAATGTAGCGCCATGCAACCGTATCCATCGGATCGACGCCGATTCGACTGACGCGGACCTTGCCCTGGACCTGGTGAACTTCGTAGCGCAATCCGCTGCCGGGCTTCGCCGGTTGTGCGGCGGGCTTCGGCTCGGGTGCCTGGCCCCTGGCAGGCCCGGCCATCATGCCGCTGAACAGTCCTGCCAGCGCAAATACAAAAGTGGTTTTGCGTGTCATGGGGACTCCTGGTTCGATTCTGGATCAATCGCACTGATTGAACACCCTTGGGGCATTGTATGGCCGCGCGGACTGGATGTCCGCGGCTCGTCGTTGGGTCTCGCACTGCTTGAAGCAGTGGCACACTTTGCGAAAGTTTTGTCGCACATCATGGAAACGTCATGCGCCTCTATGGTTCGATCTCCCGTGTCTGTCCGCTTACCGGCGGGACGATCAACTCGCCTTGTGCGTCGCGATCCTTCTCGTCGCTCAAGTCGATGCCAGTTGATTCATACAACCCCTTTTTCTCCATCAGGGCATCGGCCTTGCTCATCAATGCAAAGAGCGCCGAGCCGGTCATGTACTGATAATCCACCGAATCCTGGATCATCTTCCGGTAGATCAACTCCCGCAGGGCGTAGCGTCGATCACCCAGGCCCCAGGAGCCGAACAGGTTCATGTTCACACCACCGGGCAGTCGGCAGATCCGGCAGACCATGTAGGCGACCGAGCCGGCATCCACCACGTTCTCAGGGTGCAAGTCCCATGCCGCCCGGGCGATGTCCCGCGATTCCAGATCGGCCTTGCGGGCCTCGAATCCGTCGAGCTTGTCTTCTCCGTCGGCCAAAATGAGCATCGCCCGATAGGCCTCATCGACCGTAACTAATGGTACATGCGCCAGATAGGCCTGAAATCCTTCGTCCGACAGGGTGGTCGAGTCCACTGACGGCTCGACCGTTCGAGGCCCCGCGCAGCCCCAGAAACCGATGAGTATCAGCAGCAGGCCATGCGGCAAACGATCCGGACCGTTTACGCGGAGCTTGATATTGGTAATTCTGCCCATGTCAACTCCATCTATTTGGGTGATTCATTACCCAACCTCGATAGGGTATGGATAAACCGGCGATTGACAATGACCATTCGGGGCGGTCCGCCCAACATTTCTGTTCCGGTTCATGTTTGAATGATGCCTTAGAGGGGTCATTGGGGTGGGTCGTTCGTTCCGAAGTTATTAATGGGGCTTGAGTTACGTCATCAAGATCCGCTGCTTGGCGAGTGGGAATACGTGGGAAAAAGTGAGAATAACTGAAATATGAACGATCCGGCGACGGGGTCCGTTAATGAAACGATAAGATGTCGTGGGTTGGTCGGGTTCATTGTTGTGGTTCCAGATGCCGGTTGTCGGCTGAGTTTATCCCTGCCATTTCCCCTGTATACTTGATCCGTGTTCCTTTTGGGAAAAAAATCAAAACGTCAAAATGAAAGAATAAGGAACAAAAGAAGAAGATAGATAGTAGGTGGGGATTGGGGGGGGCATGACACTCTACGCGGGTTATATTCAGAGCTCCGGCGCGTCCATGTGGGGTTCTTGCTGGAGTAGCCGTTGAGCATCGACCCACTCGCTTGCGCTCGGGGCTCGGATTGAATGCACACT
>CAYXGR010000253.1:0-5076 GCA_964464525.1 uncultured Planctomycetaceae bacterium | reverse complement strand
AAAAACTGCCGGCTGAAGCCGGCAAGAGAATCCGCGGATTCTGTCATGGACCCGGCGGTTGCCCGCCCGGGCTCACCCGGCCGAAATCACTGGCATTGGTCCGCACAGAGGACCCTACGTTGTGACGACGAGAATTGTGGCCATCATTTACAAGCCACTTGGCAGTCGGCCTCTCGTGCGGTTAGAATCCTTGGATTGCCGATCATGATATGGGTGATTTGGCAGACATGGGGCGGCGCCGGGCATGGATGTCCGGCGTTCTAACTAATTGCGGCATGGAGGCTTGCAAACTTCATGATCCTGAAGAAACTCACTGCGACCGGGTTCAAGAGCTTCGCCGACAAGACCGAATTTGAGTTCGATCGCGGCGTCACCTGCGTCGTCGGACCCAACGGCTGCGGCAAATCGAACGTCGTCGACGCGATCAAGTGGGTTCTCGGCGAACAATCCGCCAAGAGCCTCCGCGGGCACCAGATGCTGGACGTCATCTTCACAGGGTCCCGCACGCGCAAAAGCAGCGGGATGGCCCAAGTCGATCTCACCTTCGACAATTCGGACGGCACCCTTCCCGTCGATCAGGCAGAGGTCGTCGTCACCCGTCGGCTCTATCGATCGGGGGAAAGCGAATATCTCCTCAACCAGCAGGCTGCCCGGCTGAAGGACGTCCGCGAACTGTTCCTGGATACCGGCATCGGGCTGGACGCCTACAGCGTCATCGAGCAGGGCAAGGTCGATGTCCTGCTGCAGGCAAACCCATCGGAGCGGCGAGCGATCTTCGAAGAGGCCGCGGGGATCAACAAGTACAAGGTTCGCAAGAAGGAGGCCCTCCGCCGGTTGGATCGGGTCAACCAGAACCTGCTTCGCGTGCAGGATATCGTCGAAGAGGTTGAAAAACGGCTGCGCAGTGTAAAGCTGGCCGCCGGCAAGGCCCGAAACTATCAGACCTATGTCGAGCGGCTCCGCACCCTGCGAAGCCGATATGCCCTGTCGGAGTATCACCGACTGCGCGGGGCAGCCGACGAACTCGAACGCGAGGCGGCGGATCTAACCGACGACGTGACCCGCATCCGCACCGACCTGTCCGACAACGACGCCAAGTCCAGCCGGGCGAACGTGCGGATCGTGGATCTGGAACGGGAGACGCAGCAGATCGAGACACGCCTGTTGACGGTTCAGTCACAGGTGACGGCTCACGAAGAGCGCATCGCGGCTTCGGAACGACGCATCGAAGATCAGCAGGGGCTACTCGAACGGTCGCGCGAGCGCCTCTCGGGATTCGATGAGCAAACGGCTACGCTGGATGCGAGGCTGGAAGACCAGCACCGGACCGCGGAGTCGATCGAGACCGATCTGGCCGAGGCCCGTTCGGAGCAGGACCGGCATGTCGAGGAAGACACCGGCTGTGCCCACGCGCTGAACGAGAAGCGTGCCCAGCTCGACGAGTCGAAGGAAAACATCATCGAGCTGGTTCGTCGATCGAGCCAGCTTCACAACGAAATCCAGGGGCTCGGTATTCAGCAGGAAAACATGGCCGAGCAGAAGGGCAAGCTTGATGCCCGTGATGCCCAGATCGCCAGCGAGCTGGAGGGCGCAATCACGCGCCAGTCGGCCCTGCGGGATCGCCGATCAGAAATCAGTGGTCGAATTGACGAGCAGTCGCGTCGATTAGAGACCGTCAAGACGCGCATCGGCGAGGTCGCCGGCCGGCGTGCATCGCTGCTCGATCAGCTTGCGGCGGCGAAGGAATATCGCAGCGGTCTGCAAAGCCGCCGGCAGCTTCTGGAGGAGATGGATCAACGGCACGAGGGTCTGCTCGCCGGGGCGCGGGAAATTCTCGAGCGCCGGGACGCCTCCAAGAAACGCCAAAACGTCGAATCGTCAAATTGTCAAAACGAAGTCGGCTCGGAGAATCCGGGCGATGGGTTAATGGATTCCGATCCCTTCGGTTTTGCGACGCCCACGCCCTTGCCCCAGGAAGAAGACGCGACGGAGCCGGAGTTCGACTATGTGCTCGGTGCGGTCGGCGAGCTATTTGAGACCGATGTCGCGCACGCCGGCATGGTCGAGGCCGTACTCGGACATCACGAGACCTACCTCGTGGCGACGCATCGCGATCGGCTCCTGGCCGACCAAGAGACGCTTGTAGAGATGAAGGGCCGTGTGCAGGCATTTTGCCTCGACGCCGTGCCGGCGCCGATCGCCGGGCCTGATTTGTGCCACCAGGAAGGTTTTATCGCCAATCTACTCGATTGGGTGCGCGCTCCCGATGAATGCCGGCGACTGGCGCGGCACCTGTTCGGCCGTGCCTGTGTTGTGGAGTCCGTCGCCGCCGCCGCTCGGATGGCGACCCTCGATCCGCAGGCCCGCTTCGTCACGATGGAAGGCGTCGTCATCGAGCCAGACGGCCGTCTGGGTATTGGTTCGCTGGGTTCCGACACCGGTCTCATCAGTCGGCGCAGCGAACTTCGCGAACTGGCGAAGGAACTGGACGAAGCCGCCCGCCGCATCGAAGACTTGGCCGCAACGCTCCGGCAAAGCGAAACCGAGGCCGGCCGGCTGGAAGACGAGCAGCAGAGCCTTCGTACCGCTGTCTACGAAGAAAACACGCGGCGGGTCGAGGCGCAGGCCGCGCTCTCTTCGGTGGACGACACGGTTCGCCTCCTGTCCGAGGAACGACCGTTGATCGCCTCGGAGATCTCCGTGCTCGTCAGCCGTCTGGATGAGATTCGCGAACAGCAGGAGGCCGATCGGCGAACGTTGACGATCGTCGAACAACACAACCTGGAGGGCGAGCAACGCGTCGGCCGATTGCAGGTGGAAATCGCCGAACTCTCGGACCGGCGGGAGGCAATCGCCGAACGGATGACCGAGGCCCGGGTGCGCGTGGGCGAGTTGACCCAGCGCCGCGCCGGCGTGGCCGAATCGATCCGCGAACTCGACGCCGCTCGGATCCAGCTCAACGCTGAACGGGATAAGGCCGATCGCGACGTCGCCGAGGCCCGCGAACGCATCGAACAATCGCACACGCAAATCGAGGAGACGAAGGCGGAGTTGGAAGAATTGACCCGCGAGAGTGTGGACCTGCGGCATCGCGGCATGGCGGCGCGGCAGGAGCGGGATGATCTGCGCGGGACGCTGGATCAGTACGCCAAGGATGCCAGACGGCTTCGCGGCGATCTGGAGTCGATCGAGTCCCAACTGCACGAGCGGCAGATGAAGCTCCAGGAGGCGCGGGTCCGCATTGAGGATCTGACCGCCCGTATCGCCGAGGAACTCTCCGTCGATCTCGCCGAGCAATACGAGGGCTACCAGCCGGACGAGGAGGAGGACTGGCCCGCGGTCGAGGCGGAGATCGAAGACCTCCGCGGCAAGATCGAGCGGTTGGGAAACGTCAACCTCGATGCAATTCGCGAACAGGATGAGCTGGAAGAGCGCCTCACGTTTCTGACGACACAACTCGACGATCTGCGATCGAGCGAAAAGCAGTTGCTCTCACTGATCGAGACGCTGAACCGTGAGTCCGAGCAGCGTTTCCTCGAAACTTTCACGTCCGTTCAGGAGCACTTCGCCAAGCTATTCAAGAAGCTGTTCGGCGGCGGCAAGGCCGAGATCACCCTGCTCGATCCCAATGATGTGTTGGAATGCGGGATCGAGATCACCGCCCGTCCGCCGGGTAAGGAGCCGCAGTTTATCAGCCTGCTCAGCGGCGGCGAGAAGACAATGACAGCGATCGCCTTGTTGATGGCCGTCTTTCGAAGCCGGCCGTCTCCATTCGTCCTGCTCGACGAGGTCGATGCCGCGTTGGACGAGGCCAACAACGTACGCTTCAACCACGTCGTCCGTGAATTCGTCAATCGATCGCAGTTCATCATCATCACCCACTCGAAGCGATCGATGAGCATGGCGGACGTGATGTACGGCGTGACGATGCAGGAGGCGGGAGTCTCCAAGCGGGTCAGCGTTCGCTTCGAGGATGACCATCAAACCGAATCGGCCGTGGCCTGATACCGATCCTCTACCCTCCAGAGAGGGGGGACGAACCAATCAGAGCCGCGCCCGTAAGGAAGCGGTGGGTGCCGCTTCACTTCCAGGGATGGAGGACGAACTCAGCCGAAGGATGGGTCATCAGACCCATCTGTTGATCGTACTCAAAACCGATCCGACCATGCCTTCTGGCAAACGACAGGGAGATTATTGACATGCAAACAACCCCGCCCATTCGCCATAGTGCGCGTCCAAACAGTCCTGTGGCACCGGTTTCCAACCGGTACGTACCGCGGATTTCAGAGTGCACGTATAAAACCATGCCGGTCTGGACGAGTCTATTGTTCCTCCTCCTCCTTGCCGCCGGCGGCATGTCAGGTGGAAACTGTATTATCAATGCATTGCCGGGCTTCGTCCCCGGGGGCGTGACCGGCGGGCCGAAGATCCTCGCTCAGGATCACATCCTCGGCGACGCCAACGCCAAGGTCACCGTCGTTGAATACGGCGATTTGGAGTGCCCCTTCTGCGGGGCGTTCGCCCGAAACGAGTTTCCGACCTTGAAAACTACATACGTAGATACGGGAAAGGTTCGCTGGGTCTTTCGTCACTTCCCGCTCTCGCAACATGCGCGTGCCCGGCCCGCCGCCATCGCCGCGGAGTGCGCCGACGACCAGGGCATGTTCTTCGAATATCACGATCTGATCTTTGCCAACCAATCCGATCTGTCGGACACGATGTTGCAGGCCCACGCCGACACCCTCGGACTCGACCGGACCGCCTTCGATGCCTGCCTCGCTGGCACCTCCAAAGACAATCGCATCGACGAAGACGTCACCTCCGGCGGGATCCTCGGCGTCACTTCCACGCCGACCTTCTTCGTCAACGATGAGCGGATCTTGGGATTCATGACCGCCGCACAGTTGGGCGAGATCATCGATCGCAAGCTGAACGCACTCGGCGGGGGGTAATAGGATTGCCGGGTGCCATGCCCACATAGTCCATGACATAATCGGCGGTGATCTCGTTCGGTATGAGTTAGCTCGCCACTGCCAAGGCACGATCCAAAAGGGATCGTGCCTTGACAGTGCCACC
>CAYXGR010000252.1:0-5078 GCA_964464525.1 uncultured Planctomycetaceae bacterium | reverse complement strand
CGTTTTATCGTTTCGACGTTTTCCCCCGCATGATCAAACGCCGCCCGCAGCACCGCCTTGAACTCGGCTGCGTCGATCTCCTCCGCCGCACAGCACTCAAACGTCAGTTCCGCGCCGCTCGATCCGGCCCGCGCGAAGGTCTGGTTCTTCCCCAGGCCCTCCACCTGCGTCGGCGTAAAGGCCCCACGCGGCATGTGAAGGTCAACCCGCAGGGCATCCCCCTTGCTCGTGATGATCTTGCCGACGCGACCGCCGTTCGGCGCCGTCAGTTCGATAAAGCATTTCCGGTTCCACAATTGCCGGACCTGCGGAAGAACCCGATTGACCTGGCCCAACAGAA
Organism: uncultured Planctomycetaceae bacterium; assembly: GCA_964464525.1. Lineage (GTDB taxonomy): Bacteria > Planctomycetota > Phycisphaerae > UBA1845 > UTPLA1 > CAYXGR01. Next base: position 4,738 of record CAYXGR010000252.1, on the reverse strand, counting down.
GCGTCAGCGCCATCGGCCGCCATCGCTTGACCTGGCTTCGAGGGATCGATTTCTGCGACAGGTGCCAGGCCTTGCCATCCGTTTTCCACGGCTCGGCGCCGCCGGACAGATCGGCCAGTCCCTCAACCTGCAACAGGTAAGCGGACAGCGCCGATTTCAGGAAGGCCCGAAACGCCGGGTTGTCGATCTCCTTCTTGTCGTGGACCAGGACGCGAATCTGATCCATCCCATTCGGCGCCTTGCGGATCTGAACCCGGGCCGAATTTCCATAGGCGTGAATGTCGTCTCGATCGTTGAGTGTTTTCAGCTTCAGCTTGGTGTTGAGCGCGCGCTGTGAGAACGAGCCGACCGGCACCCGGAACGACAGATCCAGCAGCCAGCGTCCCGCCGTCAGGGCGTGCAGGAACCACGGCACCGCGCTCTTGGCCACCCCCTTCGGCGGTTTCGCTACAATTTCCACCCGGGCACGATCGTTCCAGTCCGTCGGTTGGAGTTTCGATTTCCCGAGCCGTTCTATAGCATCGATTACGAAGGCCAGGGCCGATCCCTCCCATTCGACCGGTTCGGCCTGCCGGCTCAGTCGCTGCTGGGTATGCCAGCGTCGGCCGTCGCGCTGCCAGGGCATCTTGACCGGGCCATGCCCATCCAGCACCACGCCCGAAGTCTCGACAGCAACAGCCTCCCGGGCCGCCTTCTTCGCGTCAAAAACTTCCCGCTCCCGGTGCGGACCCGCCGCCAGCGTTTTTTTCAGCAGGCTGCCGGTATGTGAACCCCGAACCGTCGCTACGGATTCCGGCGGTCCCTCGGCGACGATCCGCCCGCCTTCGTCCCCGGCCTCCGGACCCAGGTCAATGATCCAGTCGGCGGTCTTGATCACATCGAGATTGTGCTCGATGCAGACGACGGTGTTGCCCATATCCACGAATCGATGAAGCACGTCGAGCAGCTTGCGCAGATCATCAAAGTGCAGACCGGTCGTCGGTTCGTCCAGCAGATACAGGGTCTTTCCGGTGCTGGGCCGGCCGAGTTCGGCGGCCAGCTTGACGCGCTGGGCCTCGCCGCCGGAAAGCGTCGGCGCGCTCTGCCCCAACGGTAGATAGCCCAACCCCACGTCCTCCAGCGTCTTCAGCATCCGCCGCAGCTTCGGGATATTCGCGAAATGCTCCAGCGCGTCGGACACCTGCATGTCCAGCACCTCGGCGATGTTCCGGCCCTTGTAGCGGATTTCGAGTATCTCCCGCTGATACCGGGCACCCCCGCAGGTCTCGCACGGCACCCACACGTCCGGCAGAAAGTGCATCTCGTGGCAGACCTGCCCCAGCCCGTCGCAGTCGTCGCACCGGCCGCCGGGCCGGTTGAAGCTGAACCGGTTGATCGTGTGGCCGCGCACCTTGCTCTCGGGCAGCTTCGCGAAGACCGTTCGGATCAGGTCGAAGACGCCGGTATAGGTTGCGGGGTTCGAGGATGGCGAGTTGCCGATGGGTTGCTGGTCGACGTTGATCACCTTGTCCACATATTTCAAACCTCGGATCGTCTCGTGGAGGCCGGGCGTCAATCGCGCGCGATGCAGACGCGATGCCAATGCCGGATAGAGTATTTCCGTCACCAGCGACGACTTCCCCGAACCGGAGACGCCCGTCACACAGATGAATCGGCCCAGCGGAAAGGAGACATCGATGCTGCGCAGGTTGTTCTGCCGAGCGCCGACAATCGTCAGCGTCGGCCGCGTGTTATCAGATGAAGAGCCACGGACTTCAGTCCGTGCGGCCTTTCCAACACCCACGTCTTTCTCACGCCCACGGCTGAGCTGTTTCGCTCCCGACTCGTCCGCATCGAGCAAAATCGGTTCGACCTGCCGCGATTCATCCACGAACCCCCCGATCGCCCGCCGGTTCGTCGGCACCGGGATTGCCGCCTTGCCCGCGAGGTATCGACCGGTCAGCGACGCCTTCTGCCGCTTCAATCCGACGGGCGTGCCCGCGCCGACGACGTGACCGCCGCCCACGCCGGCCGTCGGCCCGAAATCGACGATATGGTCCGCCGATTTCAGAATCTCCGCGTCGTGCTCGACCATCAGCAGCGTGTTGCCCAGATCCCGCAGCTTGTGAAGCGCACTGATCAGACGCCGGTTGTCGCGCGGATGCAGACCGATTGTCGGTTCGTCGAGCACGTACAATACCCCCGTCAACCCGCTGCCGATCTGCGAGGCCAGCCGAATCCGCTGCGACTCGCCGCCCGAGAGCGTCGGCGCAGACCGGGACAGCGTGATATACCCCAACCCCACATCGACGAGAAACCGAAGCCGGGACTTGATCTCGTGCAACAGTTCGCCGGCCACCCGCGCATCCCGCCGATTCAGCCGAAGCGCCTTGAAAAACGCCGCCGCCCGTGACAACGGCATCGCGCAGACTTCCACGATTGTCTTTCCCCTCAGTCGAACGGCGGCCGCCTGGGGCCGGACGCGCCCGCCGTCGCAGGCCTGGCACGAAACGTCAGTCACCAGCGCCTCCAGCTTGCGGCGATATTCCCAGGAGCCTTTCGTCGCGTCGTCGATCGCCGGGTAAAAACCCTTCCATTGAAAGCGAAGCCCCGAGTGATCCGCGACTTCGATCCAGCGTTCGCCAAGTCCGAACAGAAGGGCATGCCTCTGTTCAGGAGACATGTCGCCACATGGCATGGCCGTGTCAAACCCGATGGCCGCCGCCAGCGCCTCCAACATCCCCCGCAGTGGCGGACGCGCGTCCACATCCTCCCAACCGGCCACGGCACCATCGAGTATCCCCCGCTCGGGCCGGACGATCACCGAATCGGCACTCGTACCCCGCTGCATACCCAGCCCCTCGCACCGCGGGCACCAGCCCATCCGCGAATTGAAGCTGAAATGATGCGGCGTGATCTCGTCGTAGCTCGTTCCGCACGCGTCGCAGGCGAAATGCTGCGAAAATCGCATCACGCGTTGATCATCGCCATCCGCCTGGACCGCGACCAGAACCCCCTTGCCCAGGGCCAACCCATGCTCGACCGAGTCGGCGATCCGGCGACGTGCCCGTGCATTCACGACCGTCCGGTCAACAACCAGTTCGACAACGTGCTGCCGGCGGGCATTGATCCGCGGCTTCGAATCCATCTCGACAATCTTCCCGTCAATCCGCGCCCGCACGTATCCCTGCGACGCACACCGCGCCAGCAGGGCGGCCCACGATTCGCCCGCCGCCCGCTCGATCGGCGCGCAGAGCACCAGCCGGGTTCCCGCTTCCAGGGCCATGATCCGATCGATGATCTCCTCGCTGCTTTGCGTGCCGATCGCCTCGCCGCAGCGCGGGCAATACGGCTGCCCGAGCCGCGCCCACAGCACCCGCATGTAGTCGTATATTTCCGTCACCGTTCCCACGGTCGATCGCGGGCTCTGGCTCGCCGATTTCTGCTCGATCGCCACCGCCGGCGATAATCCATAAACATGCTCAACCTTCGGCTTCCGAAACTGCCCGAGGAACTGCCGGGCATAGGCGGAGAGCGATTCGACGTAGCGCCGCTGCCCCTCGACATAGACCGTGTCCATTGCAAAGCTGGTCTTCCCGCTGCCGGAGACGCCCGAGCAGACCGTCATCGCCCCGCGCGGCACGCGGACATTGAGATTCTTCAGGTTGTGTTCGCAGGCCCCGACTACGACGAGTTCGTCGCTGTCGCGGCGGCCGGATCGATACGCGCCTTTCGTCTTTTTCTTGGAAGATTTCGCTTTCTTCGTCCGTGTCTTTTTGTTGAACGCCGGCAACACCTCCCGAAGCGATTCGCCCGTGTAGGATTTCCGGCAACGGGCCACCTCTTCCGGCGTGCCTGCAACGACGACCCGGCCCCCGGCGTCGCCGCCCTCCGGGCCGAGGTCGATCACCCAGTCCGCCGTCTTGATCACGTCCAGGTTGTGCTCGATGACGACGACCGTGTTCCCGCCGTCGACGAAGCCGTGCAGCACCTTCAGCAGCCGTCGGATATCATCGAAGTGCAGCCCCGTCGTCGGCTCGTCGAGGATGTAGAGCGTCCGCCCGGTCGATCGCTTGACGAGTTCCCGCGCCAGCTTGATCCGCTGGGCCTCGCCGCCGGAGAGCGTCGTGCTCGCCTGCCCGAGCTTGATGTAATCGAGACCCACGTGGTGAAGCGTGGACAGCATCGATTGGATCTTCGGGATCGCGTCAAAGTGCGCCAGCGCCTGCTGCACGTCCATGTCCAGCACGTCGAAGATGCTCTTGCCGCGATAGTGAATCTGCAGCGTCTCGTGGTTGAACCGCCGCCCCTCGCAGACCGGGCACCGCGTCCAGACGTCGGCGAGGAAGTCCATCTCGACCCGGTTGTGCCCGTTGCCCTCGCAGGCCTCGCAGCGGCCGCCGCCCTTCGCCCCCGTCGCCACGTTGAAGCTGAACCGACCCGGGGCATAGCCGCGCACCTTGCTGTCCGGCAGCATTGCATACAGACGCCTGATTTCGTCGAAGACCTTCACATAGGTCGTCGGATTGCTCCGAGGCGTCCGCCCGATCGGCGACTGATCGATGTCGATCACCTTGTCCAGCCCGTCGGCCCCCTCGATCGCGTCATGATCGCCCGGTTGCACCTTCTCCGCCCCGTTCAGCACCCGGGCCAGCTCTTCACGAAGAATATCGTTCACCAGCGAACTCTTGCCCGACCCGCTCACCCCGGTCACACAGACAAACCGCCCCAACGGAATCTCCACATCGATATTTTTCAG
>CAYXGR010000251.1:0-5080 GCA_964464525.1 uncultured Planctomycetaceae bacterium | reverse complement strand
GCTCTGATAAAGTGGCTCTGAATCAATTATCTTGTGAGAAAAGGGGGCTAGGGCTTCGAATATAACCCTCGTAGAGTGTCATAGACCCGCTCGCGATGCCCACGGCCTGACGACTGCGTCGTTACACCGTGCCAAACAACGAACCCGGTGCGCAAGTGCATCACCCCATCTGAATAGGTAGGACGCCCGGAGGCTCACGTGCTTCTTCTGCCCCGAAGGGTTGATGCTTTTTTTGCCCCGATGCGTAACAAGTCAGCCCAGGGCAGAGCGAAGCGTCGCCCTGGGTCAGCACGATCACATTCACCCAGCCCTGTAAGGGCGTTACAACCGTGTGAGCCCAATGCATCCCGAAGAGATCCTCGATATCGAGTTTGGAGTAGATCATCCCGACAATCCCACAAAAACAAGTGTGTCCATACACTTGACCCGTATCCCTGACTCGAAGTCCGTGACGCGCACGGCGTGCTGAGCGGGAATGATCGACCGGGGGTCCGAGTATCGACCCAATGCTCGCCCGGTGTCGGGCTATCGGAACCTGCCTTGCGCTGCCCTATAAAAACATTCCGGATTCGTACCCTTCGTGATCTGCCTCTAAACGGGATAGGGAAATTGTCGGAACTCTCACGGCTTTGAGGCCGATGAGATAAGGGGCCCGTCGAACGGGCATACGGCCATCATGCGCGGATTTCATGAGGCGGCGGAGGAATAGCCATCGCAGTCGAACCCGGTCTTCAACAATATCTGAAGCAAATCAACGAGTGTTCACTTCTCTCGGCCGACGAGGAGAAGGATCTGGCGCGGGCGATCGCGCGCGGCGGGGCGGCGTCGAGCCGATTCGCGCGCGGGGATATCACGCTGGAGGACAAAGAACGCATAGAGATCGAGGGAAATCAGGCTCGGGAACGCATGATCCGTTCGAATCTTCGTCTGGTGGTGAGCATCGCAAAGTCGTTTTCGAAACGCGGGATGCCCCTTTCGGACCTGATCGAGGAGGGAAACCTGGGGCTGCTTCGGGCGGTGGAGGGATTCGATCCCGACATGGGCTCGCGTTTCAGCACCTACTCGAGTTGGTGGATCAAGCAGGCGATCAAACGGGCACTGATCAACACAGTGCAGCCCGTCCATATTCCCGCATATATGGTCGAGATGATCGGCCGTTGGAAGCAGGTACACGGCAAGCTACAGGAGGAGTTGGGCCGGACGCCGGGTCTTCAGGAGATCGCCGAGCGGATGCAGTTGCCGGAGCGTAAGGTGCGGATTATCAAACGGGCCGTTCGCGCCTTCAGTGCTCCAACCCAGTCGGCATCCGCCGAGGGCGGCTTGTCGCTTTCCGATATGTTGCCGGATGAACGGTCGCCGTCCCCGTCCGAGGCGGTGTTTAATCAGGCCGAGTCGGAGATGATCCAGAAGCTTCTCGACGCGCTGGATGAACGCGAATCGACGATTCTCAAGCTTCGATATGGGCTGACGGACGAGGAGCCGATGACGCTCAAGGAAATCGGTGCACGGATCGGGCTGACCCGCGAGCGCGTGCGTCAACTCGAGGGCGAAGCCCTGCGAAAACTCGAGAAGATCCTTTCCGATCAGGAGTGATCCATTTTACAACCGAGTGCGGCAGGTCTCGCGGGACCGTCCGAGGTGATGAGGAATTGTGCTGGAACGGTTTTTCTCGTTCGCGCACGACCTCTTCTCCGTTCTTATCCCTGATGTGCCCTTGGCCCATTTGATTGACACCTTTTCGGCGGGTGGTTAGAACCACAGCGCCCGGTTGAAGTTGTAGTCCGAATGCGTCGCGAACAGGAGCCTTCCCTTGTCGGATGGTCAGGCCGTTTCACAACCTCGATGGCTGGCGCGTGTCCATCACTGGCTTGATAGGGTGGGGACATTCTGGATTTTCGCGGGGCAGACCACCTGGTTCATGACAACGGGCCTCACCCGGCGGCGGAATTGGCGTCTCCTGTTACCCCAGCTCTACGAAGTCGGCTACCGATCGCTGCCGGTCATCCTGATCACCGGCGCATTTGTCGGCATGGTGCTCGCCGTGCAGGCGATCGAACAGTTTCGCGCGGTCGGGCTGGAGGAGCGGATGGGGGCGGTGGTGAACCTGTCGGTCATCCGCGAGCTGGGACCGGTCTTGGCGGGGATCATGCTGGCCGGTCGAATCGGCGGGGCGCTGACGGCGGAACTCGGGACGATGAACGTGACGGAGCAGATCGACGCCCTGCGGAGCATGGGCGTCAATCCGATCCGCTATCTGGTGGCACCGAGGGTTTTGGCGTGTTTCCTGCTGACCCCGATGCTGACGCTATACGCGGATTTCACCGGCTCGCTGGGCGGGTGGTTCGTCTCAGTCATCCAGAGCGGGGTGGATACCGGGCCTTATTGGGATTACACGCAGGAGGCGGTGGTCAATTTTGATCTGTTCAGCGGCATTCTCAAGAGCTTCTTTTTCGGGGCGGCGCTGGGGTTGATCAGTTGTTACAAGGGTTTTTACTGTAAACCCGGGGCCGAGGGCGTGGGCCGAGCCTGTACGTCGGCCTTTGTCGCGTCTTTCATTGCCATCCTTGCGTTGGACTACGTGTTGGCGATTATCCTGCAGGCGATCAGCGAGCACCTGTGGGGGTTTCGATCCTTGTTGTAACAGGCGTTTTTGGTGGATACCGCGACGAATCATGATTCGATCATCGAATTGCGCGAGGTGCACAAGCGCTTCGGAGCCGTGCGTGTGCTCGACGGCGTCAGCCTCTCGATCGCTCGCGGAAAGACCACCGTCGTCATCGGTGAATCCGGGACGGGCAAGAGTGTGCTTTTGAAACACATTGTCGGCTTGCTGCGGCCCGACAAGGGGGAGGTTTTTTTTCACGGGTCGAGAGTCGATCACTTGAGCGAAGAGGAACTGGTCCCGATCCGCCGGCGGATGGGCCTCTTGTTTCAGATGGGGGCGTTGTTTGACTCGATGACGGTTTCGGAGAATATCGCCTTCCCGATTCTGGAGCACACCGAACGCTCTGAGGAAGAAATGGATGAAACGGTCTCGATGAAGCTGCGGATGGTCGGACTGGACGGCTATCAGGCGCGTCGGCCGGGAGAACTGTCGGGCGGGCAAAAGAAACGGGTTGCGTTGGCACGGGCCATCGCGATGGATCCGGAAATGGTCTTGTACGACGAACCGACAACGGGGCTGGATCCTGTGCGGGCCGATGTAATCAACGAGCTGATCCTGAAGCTTCAGCGCGAACTCCACGTGACCAGCGTGGTCGTCACGCACGACATGACCAGCGCCTACAAGGTCGGCGATCGGATCGTCATGCTGCACGAGGGAAAGATCATCGCCGATGGGCCGCCGGATTGGATCCGATCGTGTGAGGATGCACAGGTCCGTCGATTCGTGGACGGCCATGCCAATCCGGAGGATCTGGAGGCGCTGAACCACGGGGCTGTGGAAACACCGAAACGCCGAAACGTCAATAAGTCAAAACGTCAAAAATGATACAACAAAGAAGAAAAAAGACTTTGTCAGTTTGGATGGGGGCGAGGATGGGATTTGCACCGGTTGGATGTCGGTGCCACGGGAAGAGGGTGCCAGGTAGATGTTGGCGCCCGGCGGGTGATTGCTGAATAACAGTGAGGAACTCTTTCATGGCGGAGAAACATCAGAGTACGATCGTGGGGGTCTTTGCGCTGACCGGCCTGATCATACTTGCCGTGCTGATCCTGATGTTCGGAGGGGGGCGGTCGCTGCTGGCGAACACCTACGATATTCAAGTCCAGTTTCTTGATGGCGTGATCGGCGTACAGGACGGCCAGAGCGTAACCCTCAACGGAAAACGGATCGGCCAGACCAAGGCGGTCGAATTCTGGAACCCGAAAAACCTCGAAGAAGGGATCCGCGTTATTGTCGCCGTGGATGAGGAGCATGACCTGCCCGCATCCTCACGCGTGGAAATCGCGGCCAGCATCATGGGCTTCGGGCGACCGGCGATAGAGGTCAAGGTCGGCGATGCTGCGGCGATACCGGGCAATCTCGACAAGGACGGCAGTGCCGAAATCCAGGGCAAAATGATCGAGATGCTGGATCAGGTTCTTCCCCCCGAGATGCAGGAGACGCTGATCGCCACGGCAGAAGGCATCACGACCTTGGCGGAGGCGATGAAACCGGTGATGTCGAACCTGGAGAAACTCCTGGAGCCACGGATGGTTGAAGAGGTGGATATGAAGAAAGCCACTGCCAATCTATCGACCCTGGCTGAGAGAATGGACATCGCGTTGAAAAACTTCAATCACTTGATTGGCGACGAGGAAAACGCGAATAACTTCAAGATTCTGCTGGCCAATATCAAACAAATGTCGGACTTGGGTATTCAATTCTTGGGGAACGCGAACGCCTTCAGTACCGAAGGGACGCGGGCCGTACGGGAAGCCACCGGCCTCATTCATTCCCTCGCGGAGACCTCGGACAAGGCGTCGATCCTGCTCGCGGAAATGGATCAGACGTTTAAGACGATCAATGAAGGCCGGGGAACCGCCGGGTTGGTTCTTAAAGACGATCGGCTTTATGAAGAACTGGTCCTGACGGCCAGGCGGATGACGAAAATGCTCGACGAGTTTCGCGAGGTGCTGGACATGGCAAAGAAGGGGAAACTGAAGATCAACCCGTTTTAGATCGCATGGGTGCCCCATCCTTCCTCAAATGAAAGGGTGGGGAATCCTCCACATTTCTCATGGGACATTTAATTCAGAGCCGCTCCAATCAGAGCCGCGACCGTAAGGAAGCGGTCATCGCCCGCTCTCCAAAACGATTCCAGACCATCGGCATAATGACACGCTGTCGATAGAATGACGACCGCACGATCGCTGTGAGTCGATGCCCAACCGCTCCCTCACGGTCGCGGCTCTGATCATTCCGTGAGAATTGCAGGCTAGTGCATCACCACACCTGAATATGTGGGTCGCCCCGATGGGTCACGTGCATCGTCTGCCCCGAAGGGTGATGCTTCTTTTGCCCCGAAAGGGCGTAACAAGGGATCCATGACAGAATCCGCGGATTCTCTTGCCGGCTTCAGCCGGCAGTTTTATTGTT
>CAYXGR010000250.1:0-5088 GCA_964464525.1 uncultured Planctomycetaceae bacterium | reverse complement strand
AACAACAACAACATTGACACAATTCATTGGAATGGTGGATGGGGATGTTGCGTGCCTGCCCGCGGCCGATAAGCGGGGATGTATGGGCATGGCACCTGGCACACTGCCTGGGATGGTCTCAGTTCGAGGAGCTGGACGAAGACGATCCGCTCGAACTTCCGCTGCTCGAACTGCTGCCGCTGCTGGAACCGCTCGAACTACTGGATCCGCTCGATCCCCCCGTTCGAGGCTGAATAACGGCGCCGAGGCCGTTGAACAATGCGGTGAGTGTCTGCCGGAGACCGGTCTCGGCATCGGCGGGATTGGTCACCGCGTTGGAAAAGCCCTGGATGGCGCCCGGGCCATAGGCCGTGCGAAATCGCTTGAACATTTCAGAGTCCAGACAACCAGTGAGGCTGATGGCGAGGACGCAGAGGATCAGAACCAGTGATCTTCCCGTGAACCCGGGCCGATGGGATGTTTTTGTCTTCATGGGTTTCTCTTCTTCAATATCACGCCGATCTCGATCAGGGGCGTGGGTCTGAATTGATTATCGGTACTTCACGTTGCCGTTCGCCAGCGCCTCGGTATGCGCGCACAGGCCGATCATTATCGGACGCCCAACTTCGGCAAGCCCCACTTCCTGGGAACTACGGAAAGCGTGTGAACCTCGGGCTGAATCGACTCGATAAACGATTCAGTGGACGGTCCGGATGACCGGACAGACTCTCATGCAATCCGTGTCCGGGGACGCGGCGAACGAGGACGAGGATTGTCGAAGCTGCCCATTCTGATCGTTCTTGTGTGTACGAGTCCGGTGTTGCTCCCTGCGGCCCCGGCGGTGGCGGAGCCACGCCCCGCGGACGCGCGTGGGGGTGATCTGGCCTCCACCCGCATCGAGCATCGCATCGTCAAGTCGTTCGATTTTGACGAACGTCCACTTGGAAACTTCGAGCCCGAACCGATGAACTGGCTTCGCATCGTCGAAGCGGGTTATCCGAGATTTCTGAAGGCCGGTTTCGACGAGGGCATCGGTCATACAGCGCCGCCGTCGTTTCGGCTGGATCTTCAGGGGGGCAGCATCGGTTTTTATTACCGTGCGAAGGACATCCCTGTCGATCCCGACAGTGATTACCGCATGACCGCCTGGATCCGACCGCGTGGATTGAAACATGCCGGCGCAAGAGTATCGGTCTATTACCTGGACCACGCGCTTCGAAAGATTCCCGAAAGCGAACAAACCGGCGAAATCGTGCGCGGGGCAAGCGACGAGATGTCCTGGGCACGTGTCGAGATCGATCTGCCCGGCGGATACAAGCGCGCCCGTTGGATCGGTCTCTCCTGCCAGGTCTGTCAACCGCCTAAGCCGTCCGAAGGAACGGCGCGATTTCGCCCGATCCACTATCACGACGTCAAGGGGTCGGCCTGGTTCGATGACATCCGTATAATCCGTCTTCCGCACGTCGGGATGACGCTGAACGCGCCGAACCATATCGCCGGTCCGGATCAATCGATCATCTGCCGGATCAGCTTGAAGGATCGCGACGGGAACGGCCTGGAGGCGGATCTGGATCTCATCGATGCCGAGGGTGAAACGCTTCTATCGTGGAATCTGCATGGAGCGGACCTCGTGCGCGGGAGCGTGCCGATAGATCTGGGCGAATTGGCCGCCGGGTTGTATCGGATTCGATTGACGACGCGTGTCGACGAGTTCCCCATTTCCACCCACGAGCGGACCTTCCTCCGGTTGAATCCCGATCCGTCGGCACGAGAAGCGATTCCGGCGAACGGGAAGCAACCGGCCGGCCGAGGGTTCGGCGTCATTGCCGAGGCTGCACTGTTCGATCATCCCGAGCGCAGCCTGCAACTTCTCAGACACCTGTCTCCGGAGGTCGTCAAGGTTCCGATCTGGCGGCGGGAGATGAGCGACGAGGCCATTGTTGCGGGGGATCGCCGAGTGGATCAACTCGTCGACGCCCTCCAACGCGATCAGACGCGGGTCGTCGGGGTTCTGGAATCACCGCCGGACAGCCTCGCCTCACAGTACAAGCGATCCGGTCGTTCGCTGTGGTCCATTCTCGCATCCGATCCGAATAAGTGGCGGCCCTACCTCGCCCTGATCCTGACGCGACACGGTCATCGCATCCATGCCTGGCAGATCGGCGCAGAGGAAGGCCCGGGGCCGGATGATCGATCCCTTCAGTCCAAGGCCCTTGCCGGCGTTCGGGCGGAGATGCAACCGCTCATCGGTCGGCCGGAACTCGTGCTTCCGATCGAGGGGCATCATCGGATAGACGCGAAGTCTCTACCCGTCGACGTTCTTTCTATTTTACTGCCGTCTCAATTTTCGGCGGATCGACTGGCGGATCAGTTGGGCGAATTTTCCAACCCCTCTTTCGCCGAGCGTTGGGCGACGGTGGAGTCGCCGTCGCCCGATCGATACCAGCGCCGCTGGCGGCTGATCGAGTTCGCCCAACGGCTCATCACGGCGCGGTGCGCGGGGGTGGATACGGTCTTCGTTCGCCAACCCTGGCGTTATGACTCGATCAACGGCGACGTGGTCGTCACGCCCGCCGAGGAGTTCATCCTGTTTCGCACCCTCTGCCAGACGCTGGGTGGATTGTCGCCGGTAAGACCGGTCTGGTTGGGCGCGGGCATCACGGGATGGTTGTATAGCGGGGGCGACGACGGGCGCGGGGCCCTGGTCGTTCGAACGGCGGCGGCGTCCGAGGTGGATCGTCGGCTGACCATCGACTCAAATAAAGATGCTCATCAGATAGACATGTGGGGAAATGTGAGCGAGGGGAATCCCGTTCGAGACGGCCTGGAATATCGTATCAACGCCATGCCGACAATCATCAGCCCGGTGGACCCTCGGCGAATCGAGATGCTGGCTGACTTCGTGATTGACAACGCCGTGTTTCAGCCGACGGTCGAGATCCACAAACGAACGCTGACGATCAGAAATGCCCGCGCCAAGAAGCTCATCGGGCGTCTGCAATTGGAAGCGCCGCCGGAATGGCGAATTCGACCGCGACGATGGGTGGTCGATCTGGCCCCCGGTGAATCGAAACGGTTTCCATTTCGGGTTCGGATGCCCACCAATCAGGCGGCGGGCGACTACGAGTTGCTCGGTCGTCTCAAGACAGACGGGGATAATGTTCCCGAATTGACGCTGCGCGCGGCCATGCGCGTTTCGGCACCGGGGCTGGACGTAAACGTCGCCGCCTTTCGCGAGGGAGATGCCGTCCGGGTTGTCCAACGGATCACCAACGTCTCGGACAACGCGCTGCAGCTACGCGCCTATCTTCTGGCGCCTGAGCAGGCGCGCGATCAGCGGTTGATTCCACATCTGGCCGCCGGACAGACGGCCGTTCGGCGATACACGATCGAGGATGCTTTCCGGCTTTCGGGGAGGCCCCTGCGGGTGACGGTCGAACAGATCGACGGCCCGCTCCGAAACAATACTATCGTCAACTTTGAGTGATGATCCGTCTGCGCGAGGCCGGCCCCATCCTGAGCGGTGCGCTATTCGGAACAAACGGGAAGGCGATCCGCGAGAGTCGCTCCGCGGTGTAGCGTTGATTGAATTGCCGCAGGTCGATGGACATACGCAGAAAGTCACAGGATCGGCGGGTTGTCTCGAAGTGCTTTCGCTCCCGGCCGTCGATGATCATTCCGCACTTCTGGTAGCAGGCGATGGCCGATCGGTTTTCGGGGATGACGACGAGGGACACATCGATCGCGGCCAGTTCTCGAAAGGCCCGACAACAGAGCGCCTGCACGAATCGTTTGCCGAGTCCGCGGCCCCGGTAGTTCGGATCCAGAACACAATGGCCGATCCACATCCGGTCGGGCCGCCTCGGCATTTTGTTCAATTCGGCATAACCGACCGGGTCGGCGGACGCCTCGATCCACAGCAGTAGACGGTGGGATTGCCCCCGACCCCAGGCAGCCACTTTCGCGGCAGTCAGTGGCGGCGGCGTCGCCGGGGCGAGCCAGGTCAGTTCGCGATCCGAGGTGATCCAGGATGCGACCGCCGGCGCATGGAGCACATCAAACGCGGACAGGCAACAACGCGAAGTTTTGGTCTTGTCGGCTGAATCGATACGAAACCGGCGCGGGCGCGTGATGCGGTTCTGCTTGGATAAAACGGTTGCCATATTGGTGTCCACACTCAGAGCCGCGACCGTGAGGGAGCGGTCAGCGTACACCCTCGTAGCACGACTCTATTTAACTTGCAGTTCGTCATGCAATCAGTGAGATCATGACAAAGTGTTTTCTGTGATTCCAAGGCCCACCGCTCCCTTACGGTCGCGGCTCTGATTTTCGCTGCGGCTCTGACAACGAATCCTCGTCCAGCATGTGCCCCATCTTCTCGCGCTTGGTTCTTAGATAACGGCGATTGTCGGGGTTGGGCACGACCTGAATCGGCAACTGATCCACCACGTCCAGTCCGTACACCTCCAGTCGGCTGATCTTCTTTGGATTGTTCGTCAGAATCCGGACCCGGCACAACCCCAGATCGCGGAGGATCTGAGCCCCGATGCCGTAGTCCCGCTTGTCGGCGGGGAAGCCGAGCCGCTCGTTGGCCTCGACCGTGTCCAAACCCTCATCCTGAAGCCGATAGGCGTGCAACTTGTTCATCAGGCCGATGCCACGCCCCTCCTGCCGGAGATAGACGATCACCCCCTCGCCGGCCTCGGCGATGACCGACATGGCCCGGTGGAGCTGGTCACCACAATCACACCGCGCCGAGGCGAACACGTCGCCGGTCAGGCACTGCGAATGGACCCGGACCAGAACGGGATGGGGTACGCTGACCGGTTCGCCTTCCGAATCGAACTGACCGACATTGCCCATGCACAAGGCGACATGCGGCTCGGCATCGAGCGTGGATTGGTAGGCGTGCAGCGTCCAATCGCCCCAGGGATTTCTCAGCGGAATGGATTCGACTCGCATCACCGAACGTTCGCGTTGAAGGCGATATTCAATCAGGGATTCGATCGTGCAGATCTTCAGGTCGTGCCGTTTGGCGAAGCGAACCAGATCGGGAAACCGGGCGATCTCGCCGTCTTCGTTCAGGATTTCGATGATGAGGCCGGCGGG
>CAYXGR010000249.1:2860-5090 GCA_964464525.1 uncultured Planctomycetaceae bacterium | reverse complement strand
ACACAACCGAGCGGGCGCCACGACAACACGTCGCGGCGCCCGCCGTCTTTTTTACCCTGCAAGGGGCCACAACATACCAGCTCTGAAAGGGCGACAGTAATCAGCACCTCAAGCCTGGACGCCCTATCCATTCTGGAAGAACGGGTGGGGAATCACGCCGATTGGCGATTAACCGCGCGGGCGGCGGGTGAGAAGAAGACCGATGGCGAGAAGGGACAGGGTCGAGGGCTCGGGGACGGCTTGGAGGTCGAAGTGAACGAAGCCGTCGGCGGTGATGGGGGCCTGCGGATTCGGTACCGTCAGGCTATGAATCTCCACGAGATAATCGATGTGGTAGGTCGATCCCGCGGGCAAGATGACGTCGCCAGAAAACGCGAGCGTACCAGACGGGGGTTCAAAAAAGAAACCGCCGCCTTCTACCATCGCGTGAAAGAACACGACGTTCGTGTTCTCTTCGATCACGATGGTCCTGAGCCGGATGGCGGCTTCGTCTCCGGGCGAGCTGGTATAGGTCAGGGAGGAGTCGAAGCTTACGCTCAGATCGGTGGTAGGCGTCACCAGGATGTCGCCGGAGGAGACCACTCTTACGAAGGGGTTGGGTATGAACTGGCTCATTTGGATATCGAAGGATCCGAAGTCGTTTGACCAGGAAAAATCATATGAAGTCTCGACCGTAGAGGGTCCCACCGCCGCGGAGTGAGAGGCAATGAAAGGATTCTCAACGACGGTGAATGCGGAGGCGTCCTGCACAATATCCTGCATTGAAAAATCCTGTACGCCATTCACCAGAGCCCACTCCGTGATGTCGATGGAGGCCCTCACCGAGGACGGAGAAAGAGAAAGGAGGTGTACCCCGCAGATAGCCAGGTAAATCACGAGATTTCGTCTGAATACCGACATTGTTTTACTCCCGGCGGATAAGGAACAGGCTTCCCTCGCGATTCCCACAAATCGATTGTAGGAACCCATAAGAACGATAACAACGATGTATGGCCAGCCCGCTTGACCGAAAACCCCTACTCGGTCATATCCGTTGCGGCACTGTCCATTCGAAAACCAATGGTTTCCATCCACCCCTGAATAGACGATAATAACCGCGTGGTTGTGACTGCCACGATGATCGGCGATGAGGCGGTTGAACCCCTTTGCTCGCGACTGGCGGCGTCGAACACCCCCTTGGCGGCAAACGGGTTGTGGGGATCCTCCGCGCCCATGCTCGCCGCCCTCCTCGCCGATCGCCTCCAAAAACCCCTCCTCTACCTGACCGCCCATCTCGAACAGGCCGACAATGCCCGTGACGACATCGAAACGATCCTCGAACGCCCGGCCGACTTACTCCCCGCCTGGGAGACGCTGCCGGGCGAGGGGAGCGGTTCCGGCGAGATCGCCGGCGAGCGTGCCCGACTCTGTCAGGCGCTGCGAAGCGAAGTCGAGAAATCGACGCCGATCATCGTCGCGCCGATTCAGGCACTGACGCAGCCGGTCCCGTCGCCCGCCGGTCTGGACAGGCATTCGCTGGAACTGGCGGTGGGGGACCGGCACGATCCGGAGGAGATCGCTGCGTGGTTGATCGAGCGGGGCTTCGAGCGGCTGGACCCCGTCGAGGAGCCCGGCGATTTCGCCCTGCGTGGCGGCATCCTGGACATCTTCGCCACGTCGGATACCGATCCCGTCCGGCTGGAGTTTTTCGGCGACGAGATCGAATCGATCCGGCAGTTCGAGCTCGGCTCCCAGCGTTCGACGCGGGAGATTCCCAGAACGCGCATCACGAGATCGCCCGATCCGGCCACGGCGAAGCCGGCGGATACGACGACGTTCTTGCATTATCTTCCGGCCGATACGCTGGTTGTGCTCCATGAGCCGGTCGAGATCGACGAGACCGCCCGGACGGTGATGGATCGCCTGAACAATCCGCGCGGCCATTTTCGGTTCGACTCGATCGTCAAGCGTCTCGAGTCTTTTTCACAACTCTACCTAAGTCGATTTCCCGTGGCGTCGGTGGGTGCGGGCGACACCGTCCGCGTGTCCTGCGAACCCTTGCCGACCTTCGACACCAAGGCATCAGATGCGACACGTCAGTTGATCGCGCTCGCCGAGGACCACGCGGTCGTGGTCTATTGCGACAACCCCGGCGAGGAAGAGCGTCTGCGGGAACTGATTGATCAGGTCTTGACGGAAGATCAGGGTCGTGACCATGATCAGAGCCGCGCCCGTGAGGAAGCGGTCCCCG
>CAYXGR010000249.1:0-2760 GCA_964464525.1 uncultured Planctomycetaceae bacterium | reverse complement strand
GCGGCTCTGATGACAGTGCCACTTCTCAACCACCCTCCGATGCCGCCGCGGCACGAATCGAAAC
The DNA here is from genome assembly GCA_964464525.1 of uncultured Planctomycetaceae bacterium. Classification (GTDB taxonomy): domain Bacteria; phylum Planctomycetota; class Phycisphaerae; order UBA1845; family UTPLA1; genus CAYXGR01. The sequence goes on along the minus strand of CAYXGR010000249.1, from coordinate 2,696 downwards.
CCGGATCGGGTCGGTGGCCGAGGGATTTCAATGGCGGCCAGATGGGATCCACAACACGATCGACGATGAATGTTCAGATCCTCAAGCGCGAGCGAGGGGTTTTCGCGATCAGATTGCCGGACATCGGACCCACTCGCTTGCGCTCGGGGCTCGGAACGAATCCCCCGCGCGGTCGCTGGTCGTCGTGCCCCATCACCAGTTCTTCCGCCGCTACCGGCAGCGGCGACGTCTGCGAAAAGTACCGACCAGTCGGCCGATCGAGTCGTTCCTCGACCTTCAGGAGGGCGACATCGTTGTCCACATCAGCCACGGCATCGCGAAATACATGGGCATGAAGACGATGCGCAAGGGCGACTCGCGAAAGAGCGAGGAGTTTCTGACGCTGCGGTTTGCCGAATCCGCGACGATGCACGTGCCGGTCACGCAGATCGATCTGGTCCAGAAATACGTCGGCGCAAAGGGGCAACGCCCGCCGTTGTCCAAGCTGGGCGGCACGCGCTGGAAGACGACCAAGGAACGGGTCGAGGAGGCCGTGACCGATCTGGCGAGCGACCTGTTGCGCATCCAGGCCGAGCGTGAATCGCAACCCGGCATCGCGTTCCCAAACGACACACACTGGCAGACCGAGTTCGAAAACGCCTTTCTCTATACGGAGACGCCCGACCAGATCACGGCCGTGCGGGACATCAAGGCCGACCAGTCGCGGATGCGCCCGATGGATCGGCTGTTGTGCGGCGACGTCGGCTACGGGAAGACCGAGCTGGCCATGCGGGCGGCCTTCAAGACCGTCGAGTTTGGCAAACAGGTTGCGGTGCTGGTGCCGACGACCGTGCTTGCCGAGCAGCACTATCGCACGATGACCGAACGGATGGTGGACTACCCCTTCCGGATCGAATGTCTGAACCGGTTCCGATCACCGAAACAGCAGAAGGAGATCGTGGCGGCGGCTCGCAAGGGGCAGGTCGATATCCTCATCGGCACCCATCGCATCGTGTCCAAGGATGTCGGCTTCGCCGATCTGGGCCTGGTGATTGTAGACGAGGAGCAGCGATTCGGCGTCGAGCACAAGGAGCGTCTCAAGCGGCTGCGATCGACGGTCGACGTGCTCACGCTCACGGCCACCCCCATCCCCCGGACGCTGCACATGGCCATGGTTGGCCTGCGCGACATCTCCAGCCTGGCGACGCCGCCGATGGACCGTCGGTCGATTTCCACGCGGATCTGTAATTGGGGCGACGATCTTGTTCGCGAGGCCGTCGTCCGCGAACTCAATCGCGACGGGCAGATCTTCTTCGTTCACAATCGCGTCCATTCCATACAGGGAATGGCCGATCGCATCGCCTGCCTCGTGCCGGATGCCCGGATCGTCATCGGCCACGGTCAGATGTCCGGCGACGATCTCGAACGCATCATGCTCAAGTTCATCCGCCACGAGGCGGACATCCTCGTCTGCACCACCATCATCGAGGCCGGTCTCGACATCCCCCACGCCAACACGATCTTCATCGACCGGGCCGATCGGTTCGGGCTGGCCGATCTGCATCAGCTTCGCGGCCGAGTCGGTCGCTACAAGCATCGTGCCTATTGCTATCTGTTGCTCAGCGCGGATCGGCCGCTGACGAGCACGGCGGCGCGGCGGCTCAAGGCCATCGAGGAGTTCAGCGATCTCGGCGCGGGCTTCCGCATCGCCATGCGCGATCTGGAAATTCGCGGGGCGGGAAACATTCTCGGTTCTGAACAGTCCGGTCAGATCGCCGCCGTGGGCTATGAGCTGTATTGCCAGCTCCTGGAGAAGTCGGTCAAGCGAATGCGGGGCGAACCCCATCAGGAGCGGGTTGGCGTGCATCTCGAATTGGATGTCGAGGCGTATATTCCCAAGGCCTACATCGCCTCGGACCGGCAGCGGATGGAGTGCTATCGCCGCTTTGCCGCCTGCCGCGCGTACGAAGACGTGGATCAACTGTCAGCGGACATGTCCGACGCCTATGGAGCCATCCCCGAGACGGTGCATACCCTGTTGACGCTTGCGGAAATCCGGGTTCGGGCTTCTCAGGCGGGCATCACCACGATCATGAAAAAGGAGCCGGACGTGGTCTTCCAGTTCGACGGCGAAATCAAACGAATCGAGCCGTTCTTCTCCGGCGTCAGCGGAGACGTCAGCCTGCCAGACGGCCGAACGCTCCATTGGCGGCCGCCCGATCACTATTTTCACGGAGACACCCTGCTCGTCATCCTCCGAAACCTTTTCAGGCCACCGGCCGCTCGCGCGGACGAATCCGCAACAGGCGAAAAGGTGAAACCGTTGGGGCGGAGGTGAGGAAATACGCCGGGGCGGCATGCCCAAGCCCCAAGGCGCGGGCATGGCGTGCGAACGAGCGTCCCACCCCGGAGGGGTGAAAGGCTGTAGCCACGAGTGGAGTCCCGGCGTAGCCAGGGCGTAACTCGTGGAGCACGGTGCACCCCCCAATCCCACCCCGGAGGGGTGGAGGACGTACGCGACTCGATCGCCCGGTCAATCGAAGCTGTCCCGGGTAGCTTGCCTCCTTCGCCCCTGCCGGGGCGAGAAAAATGGGAGGGGATGCGTTCCACGGGTTGCGCGTGTCCGCCCGCGGCGGCCGCGCTCCACCCGTGGCTACAACCCATGACCCCCTCCGGGGTCATTTCTGGTAAGGGTTCAACAGATGGGTCTGATGACC
>CAYXGR010000248.1:0-5109 GCA_964464525.1 uncultured Planctomycetaceae bacterium | reverse complement strand
ACCAAAAAAAAGACCTTGCGAAACGAGAGAACATCTTTCTTTTGAGAAAGGATGGGGCACCCATGCGTGTGGCCCAATGTGTGATTGTGTGATTCCCCACCCTTTCTTTTAAGAAAAGATGGGGCACCCGACATGTAGTCAAGGAACGGTGATCGTCGTCGTTGCTTCGGCCATGTCTACGATCGTGTTCATATCGACCGTGGCTTCGCTGACCAGTTGCGGTTCGCGAATCGCGAGCACGCGGAGGAATTCCGGCGGAAACGTTCGATAGCGAAGCCGGACACTGACTTGAATATCGCCGACGATTCCCCGCGCCGGGATCGGTATGTCGTAGGGCACAATCTTCGGTACCAGCATGTCGAGCGAATGGTTGTTGTTCATGTGATCCGCCAGCAACGGGTTGATGACCGGCTCGCGTGAGCCGTCCGGATGAATCCGCTGAAACTCGTTCTGGAAGTTCATGATCCCGAGGTTCACCGCTGGTCGCTGATTGTGGTCCGGGCCGTGCTCAAAGTGCGTGTCGAGCGTGTCGATATCCACCGTGAAGTGGCGATCCTCGAGATCCTCATCGTGCAGGCGTCCGTCCGGTGTCATCTCGCCGGTCTCCGGGTGGGCCTTGTCGTGGAGATACCCGGATTCGTAAATTAGCCCCGCGTCGTCGCGGACAGTCAGTTCGACCCACACCTGCCGTTCCTGCGAAAAGCCCGACGGCACCCGGTGACCGGCCCCGGTGTTGGTGACGACAACCTTGATCGGAATCACGCTCGCGCCGGGTGCGATGTTGCCGGGCGTGCCCTCCAGCGTCAGAGTGCAGGCGGCCCTGAGCATCTGGCGCCTTCGCTGCTCCTGACCACGCGGAAATCCGAACGAATCCACCGCGTTGGTATCCCCGTTCGGAAATCTGGGATCGTCGATAAACGGTACCGACACGGCGGTAAAGGCGTGGATTGCGTGCGGCCGCACCGTCGCGTTGATACCGACGCCAACCACCATCTTCGGAAAGACACCGGGATCTTCCATCGGATAGAGCGACATGTGGCAATCCTGGCAGCGGATGACTTTGCCGAACGGGTTGTTCACGGAGTTATAGGGGCCGGTCTTCCATTCAGTGAACAGGTTTTCGAGCCGTTGAAACGGTTCGCCGGTGACCGGATCGGGGACGGGAATGCGAACATCATGACAGCTCCCGCAGAACTCCGGCGAGCGAAGATAGTCCGAGCCGGTCGATGTGTGGTAGGCGCTCTCGGTGGGTGCGTCGATCGGGCCATACTTCACTCCGCTCGGTCCGAAGAGAACGGAGCGATTGGCGATGCCGTCTTGAAGGAGGCTATTGTCAAGATCGGGGCCTCTGACCGTGTGGCAGAAGTCGCAACTGAGGCCCTGTTGATTCACCGGGGAGAGGCTGCGGATGGCCGGCATGGCACTTTGATCATCGATAAAATCCGGCAATTCGTCGTCGAACGTGCCGGTGGGGGAGTGACATTGAATGCAGAAGTTGGGCGTGCTGCCGTTGGGGGCGAAGGCTCCGTCGGTCAGCTTCCGAACCGTCAATTCAAAGGCGTTGAAGACCGGGCTGACGGCGGCGTAGTGCATGATCGAGCCTTGCCATTCCTTGAAGTGTGTCGGGTGGCAGGCTCCGCAGGTGGTTGGATCCTCGAAACGGCTCGCCGCAGGCTTGGGAAACACAGTCGTGATGTCCCATCCGCAGCCTGACATTTCCAGCGTCAATGCACCGATAATCATCAGGGAGAGGGTGCTATAGATCAGTCGCCGGAAGACCAGCGCGGTTCGCTTCCTTCGTTCCATCATGGTGCGGGACATCCCCTCCCCCCTCCGAGGTTTCTACCGATAGCCCGGCAGTTGCCTTGATACCCCTATCAACAACCGTGCCAGTGATGATAGCTGATCGCATTCATGGAGTCCATGATTTGACCGCATTGTGTCGAGATTCACGGAGCCACGCTTGATTCATAAGCAGCGGGCCGCATTGTGGCGACTTTATCGGGCCTGACTGCCATTCGCTCGTTTCTTCATATTGATATTTCACAGCCTCGCGGATATTCGTTTGTTGCTCCAAGTATGAATCGACCACGTGTGGAGGATCATGATGGTATGCAATGGGGGCTTATATATCAGGGATTCCTGATCGTTTTCCGCGTTATCGAACGGGTCCATGACAGTTCATGCGGCGGGGGATCATGCCGTTCGACCAAAGGGGCAGCAACAAGTCAGCCTGTGGCACCGGTTTCCAACCGGTCCGAATCAACCTGACGAGCCACGGACTTCCAGTCCGTGCGGCCACTCGGCAGCGAGCATGGCCACTTTTCACCCCGAACTTTTCGCTCCGAAGGGGCCGCAACAAGTCCGCCCAGGGCAGAGCGTAGCGCCGCCCTGGGTCATCGCAATCAAAAACACCCAGTCCTGAAGGGGCGTTACAACGACAAACCCAGCCGAAACCGGATTAGATAACCCCGATTCTGTCATCCACCCCTTATCGAACCGTTCCGCCGATCCTGGTTGCCCCGGTCCCGTGTTTGCGGTTCACTGTGCGGGATCGCTTGCTGTCGCGGAGGAGAGACGTCCAGACCATGCCCACGAACCGGAACACGGAACCCGATGACACCGCCGAAACGGTGCGGATGTCGTTCGGCGACCATCTTGAAGAGCTTCGCAAACGTGTCATCTGGTCGCTCTACGGCCTCGTGATATCCACCTGCCTTTGCTACTACTTCGGAGAAACCATCAACAGCTTCCTGACGGCGCCCTACAAAGTCGCCATGGAGGAGTTGGGCTTCGACCCGCGGATGGTTCAGCTCAATCCGATCGAATCCTTCATGGAGTACTTCAAGATCGCCCTCAAGTTCGGCATCCTCTTCGCCGCGCCGTGGATCCTTTATCAACTCTGGAAATTCGTCGCCGCCGGTCTCTATTCCACCGAACAGCGTATCGTCAAGCTCTTCGCGCCGGCCTCCATCATCCTCTTCGCCGTCGGGGCGTCATTCATGGTTGTCGTGGTTCTCGCGGGCCTGATGAACTTTCTCATTGGCTTCTCCCGCAACTTCCCGCTGCCCAGCGATGAGAATGTGCTGGTTCGATTCCTGAGAACCGAGCCGGAGGAATTGACCGCGGCGCCCGAGTCGACTCGCCCCTCTGTGCAGATCCCCGTGATCGTTCGCGATCCAGTCGATCCCGACGACGGGCAGATCTGGTTTAATGCGAAACGACAACGGCTGAATGTTCACGAGGGAGACGAGACCTATTATCTTCGGTTCCAGAAAAGCAGCGCCCAGCAGTTCGTACAGCCTTTTTTCAGCATTGCGGAATACCTGGGATTTGTGGTCAATCTGGCCCTGGCCTTCGGTCTGGGTTTTCAGATTCCCATCGTGGTGATCTTCCTGATCGCCATACGGATCGTACCCTCCGAGCGTATGAGTGCCTCGCGTAAATTCGTGATTCTCGGAGTCGCCATCCTCGCCGCCATCCTCACTCCCTCCCCCGACGTCGGTACCATGATGCTCCTGGCCGTGCCGATGATTGTTCTGTTTGAAGCCGGGCTGTTCATCGGCCGGATCGTCGAACGAAGACGCGCCGAAACATCACCGTGACGTCGTCTCATCGTTGTTGTTTTTGTTTTTGAAGTTATTTTGACTTTTTGACGTTTCGACGTTTTGACTTTTCCACGTCTGGCTAGGCCAATGGCAGCGTCTTCCGGCGACGGAGCAATTCTTGATAGATTCGCATGCTCTCCACGATCATTCGAGAGACGGAATGCCGGGATCGAGCCAGGGCCTGACCCGTTGCCGCGAGGGAGCGGGAGGTTTGAGGGTTGTCTAATGCATGGTTGATCTGCCGGGCCAATCCGACTTCGTCACGATCTCTGAACAGCAGCGCGTTTTGCCCATCCACCAATCCGTCGCACAGACAGCCCTCGGCCGCGATAAGCACGAGTCCGGCGGCCAGTGCGTGGATCGGCTCCTCGCGAAAGGCGGGCAGGGCCGCGGGCAGGCAGAAAAGATCGGCCGACCGCATCGCCGTACGCAGGCGATCGAGCCGCCCGGTGAACGTGACGTTTTGGGCCAGCCCCAGCGACGCGGCCAGCGCGCGAAGGTCGGTCTCGGCAGGCCCCTTGCCACTGATGAAGACCAGCAGGTCGGGATGATCACGGAGCACGTGTTTGACCGCTCGGAGCAGAACATCCACGCCCGAGTCGGGTCTCAAGGCGCCCGCGTAAATGAGCGAAGGCGCCTTGCCGGGATGGCTGAATGCCGCGGGGGCGTTTTCGGAGACGATTCCGATGGGGACAACCTGAAGTGAAGCCCGCGGAGCGTGAGATTCTCGGATCGCTCGGGCGATGCCCTCTGTCGGAGCGATCAGGGCATTGGCTTGGGCGAGAAAATGTGCATTTTCAAAGTCTTCCAGGACCGTCGTGGAGGTGACATTCAAAACGAGATCGGCCCCGGTGGCGGAGGCAATCGACGTCGCAATCGGTGCGGTGGTGAGTGACAGACCGTGTACAATAAGACCAACATCTTTTTTTGACTGATCAAGGCGATACCGAACGGATGCGAGGACATGCTGTCGAACCCAATGCCCGCCGAGCCAGGTCGGACGCTGGTGGGTGATCACATGGATAGGGCCGGTGACGAGGGTGTGGGCCCGAGGGTGATCGGGAACGATGAGCATGACTTCCGCCGGTTCGTCGAACAGCCCGACGAGGAGATAGCGCACCATGGCGGGAAACCGCTCGATCACGGCCTCATCGGCGACGAGGCAGGCCACCAGTCGTTGTGTATCCGTGTCATCGGCCACGGGCATTTCTTCCTGAGCGGGTGTGCGTCGGAGTTGTCCGATAAGAGGCACGCGCTGATATTGCCATAAAAGTGAGTTCGCACTGAACCCGAATCACTCGGCTCCATGATTAGTATAGGATTCATTGTTCCTTTCTGTCCAAAGGGGAAATGCCCGGGTCCATGACAATTTAGGCGGCGGGGGATCACGCCGTTCGCCTCCAAGGGCCGCAACATGTCAGCCCAGGGCAGAGCGAAGCGGCTTACAGCCGCGTAGCGTCGCACTGGGTTATGGCGATCACAAACACCCAGCCCTGAAGGG
>CAYXGR010000247.1:0-5111 GCA_964464525.1 uncultured Planctomycetaceae bacterium | reverse complement strand
CTGTGGCACAGGTTTTCAACCTGTGCGCACCGGTTGGAAACCGGTGCCACAGCTCGGCCCAAGGTCCATAGTTTTTGATTGAATATCGTTTAACCGTATTCCGTAGGACGACCAAAGTTCCCTATGAAATCGCCGCCAGTGACAACACCGATCAAGCTGAATCTGGCACCCATGGTCGATGTCACCATGTGTCTGCTCGTGTTTTTCCTGGTGACCACGAAGATGGTAGAACGCGAAAACAGCGCGATCGATCTGCCGGTCGCCCGATCCGCGACGGATATGGAAAAGCAGGATCTGGGCAATCGATTCGTGGTCAATGTCCGGGATGCGCGGCTGACCGGTGGTGATGGGGCGATCTATCTGGTTCAGGAAGATGAGATTTCCCTGCCGGAGGTGTTGGTGCGTCTTCAGGCCGCGCGTCGCGACGACACCGAGGTGAATTGCGTGATCCGAGCCGATCGAAATCTACCGTATAAATATGTACAACGGGTGATGATTGGCTGTGCCCGGGCCAATATCCGAAAGGTCACATTCAGCGCGGTCCCGCGAAGAGGAGTGGGTGACTGATGGAACGACGCGGTTTCTCGACAGCCCGGTCCTACGCCCCGAATCTCGCCCCGATGGTGGACGTGGTGATGGTGATCCTGGTCTTCTTCATGCTCAATCCGAACCTGAACGTGCTGGAAGGCGCCTTGCCGACGGAGTTGCCGTCGCGGATCGGTCCGGGTGGCGGGGCGTCGATCGAGGTGATCCCATCGGTGCGGATCGCGTTGCTCGAATCGCCGAAGGGTTCGGGATGTCGCATCATCGTCATGGATGTGGAACTGCCGGATGGCTCGTTCCGGGCATTGGAAGGCCTTTTGCGACAAAAGCGGGCGGCGGGTGTCGAGGCGCAAAGCCGGGTTTTGATCGGAGCGGAACCCGGCGTTGAATACCAGCACGTGATATCCGCGATGGATGCGTGTGTCCGTGCCGGCTTCAGCAACATCCAATTCTCCGTCAATCCGGACGGTTCAAACGTGTCGGGATGAACACACACCACGATGACATGAACGATGGCCAACTATCGAGTCGGCCGGGCCTGGTTCTCCGACGCGGATCAATCGATAGATTGGGTGGCACGGTCTGGCGCAGCCAGGCCGTGGTTGCTCGCAAGCCCCACGGCCTATCGATTGCGTCCTTAGACCGTGCCACCCATCGAATCATGTGCGATGGATCACCAGTGATCTTCGCGATTGTTTTGATCGTAGGATTACTGACGCCGCATCTTGCCGCCGCGACCGACCCGTTGGACTCGGAGCCGGACGATCGCCTGCCGCGCCAGGAGCGGGAGCTGGCGGAGGGTCTGGTGCATCGTGGCATGCCGGAGCTGGTCGAGGCGCTTTTGGCAGGCCATCCCCCGATGCACCGCGTCTATCTGGCGCGGGCCTATGTTCGGGCCGGCGTAGACGAGAAGGAACCGACGACACGGGAGGGGATGTTCACCCGGGCGGCGGAGGAATACCGGCGACTCATTCAACTCGGCCGCGATCCCGACTGGCTGATCGGCGAGCGGCGCCGGTTTCATGTGGCCCAGTGGCGGGTCGAGTTTGCCGACATGATCCTGCGCTATTGGATCGCACCCGATCTGGATCGCTATGAAATCACCAGCGGTATGGAATTTGATCGAGACCGGTTGAGATCGATGCTGGAGGAGGCCCTCAAAGTCTATATCGAGGCGGGCAAGTTGCTGAAGGATCTGGATATCGGCGTGCGCACCGATGAAGAGCGCTATCTGCTCCTGGGCATTGCCGACCGCATTTCGATCCTGACCGCCCAAAGGGAGTTGAACAGTGCGTGGGCCGTATTGTATCTGGCCGTGATCCGGGAACCCGCTGCGCCGGAGCGCCAGCCGCTCCTGGACGAGGCCCTCGGCGCCTTCGATCGCGTGGCCGGATCGGCTTCCAAGGAGAAGCGCAAGTACAACGCCCTGTTGGGCGCGGGGATCGCATTGCGGGAGTCACGTCGTTTCGACGAGGCCGAAAAGGCGTTCGATCGGATCCTGAGTTCCACAGCACCGCGGGCATTGGCGGCCCGGGCGCGTTATGAAAAGGCTCGATCGCTGATCCTTGCGGCGCGATATGACGATGCACGTCGAGAACTGGATGCCCTCGCCCTTCAGCCCGAGCGAAGATTTCAGCAACAGGACACGGGGGCCTTGTTTTACATCCGCCTGGCTCCCCTGATTCATGCCTATAGCTATATGCACGAGGCGCGGAAGAAAAGGGTTCCCGAGACCCCTCGCCCCGAACTGATCGACAAGGCGAGAACGGAACTGGTCGAATTGGCCGAGGAAGGCGGCGCATGGGGAAAAATCGTGCAGGTCTACCTGAATGCGCTGGCGGGCAAAAAGCGGGAGCCGGGAAAACTGACGGATTCGGAGTTGCTCATAGCCGCGAATGAGCGCATGTCGGACGGCGACTACGACGAGGCGATCCGGATCTGGCGAATCCTGCTGGGCCGGGAATCGGCGATGCCCCGTCACGTCGAGGCCCGGTTTAATCTGGGTGTTTGTCTTTTTCAGACGCGGGCACTGCGGCCGGCCGCCGAGGCCTTTCTTTCCGTGGTGAAAAGTGATCCACCGCCGGCCATCGCCGATCGCGCCCATGCCTATGCCTATCGATGCTGGCGCCAGCTTGCTGCCAGGAGCCGCCGCCGCGAGGATTATCTGCAACTCGCCGAGGCGGCCCGTCTGCTGATCGAAACGCGGGCCGATCATCCGGATGCGGCCGAGGCGAGATGGGTCGCCTCGCTGGCGCTGGAGGAGGCCGGCGAATATCGACAGGCCCTGGCGGCCTATGCCCAGTTGGCCCCTGAATCACCGAACTACTGGCAGGGCCGGCGAAACACGGCGCGATGCCGCCAGCGACTCTACGAATCGCTCACCCAGACGGCGACGCCGCAGCGCAGGCAGCGCCATGCGGAAAACGTCGTGAAAACATGGCTGGCGTTGGCGGAAGATCTGTCGCCCGCCACGGATGCAAACACCCACAATCCCGCAACGAAACCCTCCGGTCATCATCGGAAGACGAATGCATCGACCCTTCCCGACTCGAAGACACGAGAAGATTGGATCATACAGGCAAGGTTTGCCGCCGCGTCGGTTTTGGCGGGGGATGATCTACATGACTACACGGCCTGCATTGCGCTGTTGAAGAAACTGCCCGCCGGTGCCCGGGTTCTGGGCCTGCACATTCGTTGTCTTCGAGGGCTGGGGGAAGTCAAGGAAGCCAATCGGGTGATGGAGGAGTTCCTGCAACAGGGTGCGGGGGGCGAACTCGGCCCGGTGCTGGTGGGGCTGGCGGCGGAAATGGAGTCGGAGATTGATCGGCTGGTACGCATTGGCCGTCGTCGGGAGGCCGGCAGGATGGCCCTGCAGACGATTCCCACGCTTCGGCACCTGCTCGATTGGATTCGTTCTCAACCGGAACACGCGGAACATGTGCCCATCGTCCGATTCAGCCTGATCAACACCCTGATCCGTGCGAGAAAGCGAGAAGAGGCCGTTGGGGAATTGGACGAGTTGATCTCCACACATCCGAGCAACGGGGTCTACGTGCGGACGGCAGCCCGGCTTCAGGAGGACATCGCGGCGACGAGTGGCCCGGTGATTCGCAACGCGGCGTTGGACCGAGCCGAATGGCTGTGGGCGACGCTTCTGCGGGATTCGAAGTTGGTCGAGGCCGCCCCGGCCGAATACTGGGAGGCCCGTTATCACTGGTTGAAGCATCAGCTTCGACACGGGAGAAATACGGAAGTCGTCATGGGGATCCGCTCGGAACAGGCGTGGCGCCCCGATCTCGGCGGACCGCCGTGGCAGAGCCGCATCCTGGAACTGATGGAGCAGGCGCGGGAAACAAGTGAGGTGGCTTCGCCGTGATGGGACATCAGAACTTACCGCGGAGCGTGCGGAGGAACGCGAGGTCTCGGCCCGCCGGGACGACTGGTTTATGCTCAATGTTTCTGTTATCTCCGCGCTTCTCCCCAACTCCAGCGGTGGGGTCCATGCGGAATTCACGGATTCCCTGTCGCCTTCAACCGGCAGCTTCTTGTTTGCCACCGACTTCAGTCGGTGGTGAGTCTCCTTCCCGTTCTCCCCGCAGCCGGCTTCAGCCGGGCTTTCAGAAATCGGCTCAGGCTCGATCCCATCCTGATGCAACGAACCCTTCAGATAACGACCTTCCAGCAAAGACCCGCGAAGGGGGCCGGAGGATCTGCAATAACTGTCATGAACCCTCTACGGTGAGTCATCGCAGGTTCTACCCGCGAGGGCGACGGATTGGACACGTGCTCGCCTTGTGCTGGGTCTTCATATTCGTCCAGGCAGCCACCGGTCAACCCCCTGCGACGGGGAAGGAACCGCTCTTGCCTCCAGGCGATCTCAACATCCATCCTTGTCTCAAACTTCTGGAAGGCGTACACGACCACGTATTTTCGTTCGACGATCCCGCCTTCTATTGCCTTCGCAACGCCATCCGCGACGATCCAAACCCCGACCGATACGACGTGACCGACGACGACGTCATCGTACCGTGGCAGTTCCTGCTGGAGCGGCCGAGCGACTATCGCGGCCGGCTCGTCACCTTGGAGGGAACGCTGCTCAAACGCCATCCGCCCTATGAGTTGCCCAACCGGCGGGGCGCGGGGCCGTGGTATCAATGCGAACTGGGGCAGGCGGGCACACGGGCGGCCTGTACGGTGATTCTCATCGATGATCCGGCGGCCATCGCGCTGCGATCGCCGGTTCGCGTCAAGGGTTATTTTCTCAAGATTCGAGACTACCGGGCCAAATCCGGGGCGACGGCGGCCGGGCCGCTGCTCGTGGGACGCCGTCTGGAGCCGTTTCACGGTACGGCGAAAGACTCGGGCGTGAGTCTCGAACCGATCGCCGATGGCGGATACACTTGGCTGATCGGAGGAACGGTGGTGCTGGCCCTGTTCTGGCTGGTGCTGCGGCGCGGATTGCTGGCTCAATCGTCACGGCCGACACCCCTGGCGCGCGGCGGGTCTCGGGACGAGGAATCGCCGGATGATTTTGATTGGTTGATCAAGAAAGATTCCGATGAATGATC
>CAYXGR010000246.1:0-5112 GCA_964464525.1 uncultured Planctomycetaceae bacterium | reverse complement strand
GGTTCGCACCGGTTGGAAACCGGTGCCACAGTTCCGCCTGTCGTGTCATGGACCCAGCGAGCGGGACACGACCATCGGCTGAACCTTGAAAACCCAAAGTCGCGAAACCGTTCCTGCTGATATAAGATGATAATGAGGGCGGGCGTGTGGGCGAGCGAATGGGAGTGCATCCGGAAACGCCTGTGGCACCGGTTTCCAACCGGTGCGAGTCGCAGGATGCAATCCAGGAACTTAAGCAGGTACGCGGGACTGATCCGGGCCGAACGTGGACATTCCATGGCGGGAGACCACCCTTGACACCCAACCGGGGGCAACCTGATCGCATCTCGATATGGACCCACCTGATCGTGTGGGCGATCTCGGTGACGGTGATGTGCATGTCGCAATCCGGCGCCGGAGCGCAGGAACACTCAGACAAAACACCCCCCCCCAACCCGAAGGGTATTGTCAACCACGGACCGATCAAACTCAACGTCCAGATCATCCCCGCTCCCCCTCGAACCGGCGCCACTCCCGACACAAAGGACCACAAGGGCCTCGAACCCCCCAACGATCGCGACGCCGAAAGCTGGCTCAAGCGGGCGAAAGAGGCCGCCGAACGCGATGACTGGAAACTCGCCGCCGACACACTCGAGCGATTGATCGACAAGCACGGCGATCGGACGGTCTCACTCGACGAGGAGCATTACTACTCCGCCCTTCACCTCGCCCGCGAGCAGATCGCCCAATGGCCGCCCGAAGGACTCGCCGTCTATCGCATGTTGTACGATCCCGAGGCAAAACGGCTGCTCGATCGAGCGAAAAGAATGTATGACTTCCATACGCTCCGAGAGATCGCTCGAAAGTATCCCCTGACGACACCCGGGCCAGAGGCCATCCACCTCCTCGCCACGTGGCTGCTCGATCGCCGACAACCGAGCGAGGCGATCGAATTGCTCGATCGGCTTACGCGACTGCCGCACCACTCAATCCCCCGCTGGCAGATTCTTCAGAAGCTCGCCGTCGCCCAAACGCTGGCCGATCAACGGACGCGCGCGGAATCGACGCTCCAACAGTTGAGCGAACTGAACGATGAATCCGACGTAAAGATGCCCGAAGACTGGCGGACCCGAATCGAGACAACCCGGCGTTTTTTTGAAGACGTCAAGCTGGATTCCGGCCCGGCAGCCAGCGTGCTGACCGCGACCGTGTGGCCGTATGCCCTCGGCAATGCCTCGCGGGGCGGTCGAATGCCGCCAATCGAGCCGGTGATCACACGGGACGACGATCTAACGGGCCCCTTGCCGGGAGCCGAACGCCTGAAAAAGCACACAGTGCAAAAAGTGAGACTCCGAAAGGGCCGTCCGCCCGTCTGGCAGGCGGTCTCGGACGGTCATCGGCTGTTCGTGACCTGTCCAGACGGATTGCTCGCCCGCGACCTTTCTACATTCGGTTTTCTGTGGCAGGCGGTTCCAAAATACCGCCCGCGTAACCAGGAGATCAATCGCTTTCGACGGGCTGCCGGCTTCGGCGGATGGAATCCCTATTACGAGGCGAAAAACACCACACCTCGGCTCGATACGCTCTCGACGGACACCCTGTTTCGTGAATATCGCGGTGCGGTCTCGACCGCGTTCGGATTGGTGTTTGTTATCGAACAGAGCGGGACAAAGGGCGAGCAACTCCCTTCGAAACAGGGTGTCGCGCCCGACAATCGGGGGGTCGGCGAAGAGGATCTCGCCGAGCCAAACACACTGCGTGCCTACGAAGCAGAAACCGGCCGGGCCGCCTGGACCAAGGGCCGGGGCAGCGCGCCGGACGATCCACTGCGGCATGCCCATTTCAAGGCGGTCCCGATCGCGGTCGGTTCCTATCTCGTCGCGCCCTGTATCCAGGGCGGTGATTTCGCATTGGCGGTGATGAACCCCGACGGGTCGGTCGTCCGAAAGGTCTTGATCGGCACGGGCCGATCGAGCCTGTTTCCCATGAACGGCACGCTACAACCCACGGTCCACGACGGCACGATCTACGTCCCGACGGGCGCCGGCCAGCTCAGCGCACTGAGCGCTTATGATTTTTCACTCCGCTGGCTCACACGCTATGAACGCGAGCGTAATCTGGAACCCCCGATCGTTGGAGGGCGCGGCGCCTGGGGTGGCGCCCCGCGCGGGCACGCCCAGCCAGACGAGTGGCTCAGTTCACCCCCCCTGATCGCGGGAGGTTGGATCCTGTTGGCGCCCCACGACAGCGATCAACTCCTGGCATTCGACCGACAAGATGGTACGAAACAATGGGCGTTCCCGCGTGGCGACCATCGCCTCCTTGTCGGCACCGACAATACACGTGTCGTCATTTCGGGGCGGCACGTGGAGGCGATCGATCTGGCGACCGGACAATCCGCGTGGACGTATGATGCCGTCAAACCCACCGGCCGTGCGGCGATCTGCGGCGAGCAGGTTCTGGTTCCGACGGAATCGGGACTCGTCCGACTGAATCTCGCAACGGGCCGGCCCATCGGCGAATCGCAGGCGACAGACGAAGCATTCGGGAATCTGCTGGCGATAGACGGTTCCCTGTACAGCATCGGCGTCGATCGGATCTCAAAATATCCCGATCCGGTTCAGTCGCGGGCATTGGCGATGGCCCGCCTTGAAAAAAACCCGCAGGATGTCGAGGCAATCATCCGCCTAGCCTGGTTAATCATGTTGAGTGAGGATTGGCATGGGGCCCTGTCCATGCTGGATCGGGCCGAGGCCGAGATGGGGGACCCGCCGCCGTTGTCGCTGGGGCCGGTGGACCTGCCATCGATTCAGGCAGAGGAGGAACTGCTCACTCGAATCGGACACCTGCGGGTCCGCGCCTTGTTGAAGCTCGCCACGGATTCGGCGTCGGAAGAGAATCGCGAACTCTACGAAAGGGCCGTCGCATCCGCCCGCAGTCCCGGCGATCGTGTTCGCGCCGGGCTGGCCCTCTGCGAGTTTCTCGCGGATCACGGCGAACTTCTGGAAAGCTTCACGCGTGGCCTGACGCTCTTGCAGCAGGTGGGCGATCAGCCGGTCATGCTGGAATCCAACTTAAAATCTCGTACGGATGTCGTGATCGGCGAGCGGCTCGGCCGCTTCTGGCGTTCCATGAACGAATCCGACCGCGCCGTGGCCACGTCGTTTCTGAATGATCAGGTCGACCGAATCGATTCCGACGCGCAGAGTAGTCTGCTCGTTCTGATGGCCGACTGTTTCGGATACCTCGAAATCGGCCCGCATCTCGATTTATTTCTTGGAAAGAGCGCCCTGGCCGAGCACCAAAATGAGTCGGGTATCTTTTTCCTCGCCCGGGCGGCACGCCGCGATCCCGGCGGCAAGATCGAACTTGAAGCCCTCCTCCGGCTCGCCATGGCCTATCGTTTCCCCGCGGGAGCCGACGCGGCCGAAACTGACATGCCGACCGCGCCCGCACAGGCCGCGGCGGTGTTGCAACGACTCTCCGGCGCATTCGCGGAATCAGAACTCCCGCCGGGGCTGACGACTATCGGCGGACAAAAACAATTGTCCCGCGTCAAAGACTTCGTTTCGGAAATGAAATCCACATTGCCCGCCGAACTGTTCACAGATGCCATGCGAATCCCTCGAATCCTGCGACGGAATTCACGCCTTACTCTCCGCTCGGAGGATTATGTCCCCGGCGGAATGCCCGCTGACACCGTCTCTTTCTGGGATCCGGCCCGCCCGGGCGATGTCTTCGCAGAGGTGTTGCCGCTCAGCCTCTCCGGTCAGATTCGCGGTCTCAGGATCAAGCACACCGATGGCCATGAATACTACTGGGCGAGCGATCTATCCGATTCCGCTGATTCCACCACCACAATAAACACATCCATAACCCTCAACGCACGGCCCGCGGCGGTCGCCGGACGTGTCGCCGCCCTGTCCACACCCTCCGGCATTCGCGCAATCGGCCTGACCTCCGGTCGCATGATGTGGACGCCGATCGAGGTCAATGCCGATCCCGGCGCATTACCCGACCCGCCCGTCGTCAACGTCGACGGAATCCTCATCGCCGCCGAAGACGCGGGCACACTCGTGGCGATCCCTGCCCGGGACGATGCCCGACGCATCTGGCGCCGCCATTGGCCCACGCAGAGGCTGCGCCTGCTCCGCGCGGTCGACGGTCGGCTCGTCGTCGTCGATCGAAATGCTACAAACGCATATATATTGGACCCGCGTAGCGGCCGCATCCGCAGCATCCATCGACTCCTCGTCGGTCAGCCGGATCCCAAGGCGGAAGCAGAGGATTTCGAAGCCGACGATCCCGATGCCCACGTCGCCATCGCGGGCCGTGTCATCTGCCGAAGCGGTCACAAAACAGTCGTCGGCCGGGATGTCATCACCGGCCGCACTATGTGGACGATTGATTCCGTCGGTCTCGTCAAGGGCCTGTTCGAGCTGGATTCCCTTTATGTCGGGATCGCTCATGGAAAAAACCGGTTCACCGTCGTCCGAGTCGATGACGGCACCGTCGCAAAGGAAATCACCGCCGACGGCTTGACGATGCCACCGGGCGACGCGGTCCTCGATTTTCCCGGCACGGCGGGCCCGATCGAAGAAGGCCGGGTGCTCCTGTTCACCCGCACCGATGACGGCCCCACCGAAGCGGTATATATCCTCGCGTCGTTCCCCCTCGGCGAATCGTCCCAGCCGTGGCGAAAGGAACTTGGACGATTCGCGACCATCAGCAGAAGGATGTTGCGGGCCTCACCCCATTACGTCGCGGCGGTCTCGAACGAGGTGTCGACGGGTGAAGTTCATCTGGCCTTCGGGATGCGCATGCCCGGTCTGGATACCCAAACCCCCGCACGACTGGTCGTCGTGGACAAGCGTACCGGCATGCGAATGGGCGACGGCCGGCTTCCGCCCTACGAGTTCGACGAAGGCCACCTGGGTGAGTCCCGGCATACGTCTCGAATCATCCAGGACGTCATCATCCTGAACGATCGAATCATCGCCGTCGCCCCAGAGGGCTTCTTTATCCTTGTCGACCGAAATGAAATGCGGCAATCGGAGTAACGTGTGTATCCAGACTTCCTGTGGCACCGGTTTCCAACCGGTGCGAATTGCAGGTTCAAATAGGCGACAAGAG
>CAYXGR010000245.1:0-5112 GCA_964464525.1 uncultured Planctomycetaceae bacterium | reverse complement strand
ACGGCCCGTCTCGAATCTGCTCGAACAAGGCACCGGCTACCTGGGGCTTGAAATACCGCGTGCCGCGCCGCCGTTCGTCCGAGTAAAACCGGCCCAGCCAATAGATCGGCATCCAATGGTCGGGCGAGAGTCGGCGGCCCTTCAGCAGCGCCGTCTCCGCCGCCTCCAGGTTTCCACTCTTCTGATGGCACAGGCTCAGTTCAACATAGGTGCCCCCGCTTGTCGTGCGTGTTGGATAGGACAGCACGTGTTGATAGAGCGAAATTGCCCGATCATAGGCACCTGCATTCAGTAGATCCCGCGCACGATCCGCCTCCCGGGCGGCCATAAACTCGAACACGAGAAAGATGAGCAGCGGCAGAACGGGCACCAGGCTCCACAACCATTTCATTGAAATCGATCGCCGACACAGATACGCGGCGGTGCCCAGGGCAATCAGATAGGCGGGCACCCAGATCGCAACCATCCTCGTCGCCGCGGCGATAACGGTCAGTATCCCCAGCGCGAAGCCGGCTCTGCGCCACTTGGGTGCATGACCCACTCGGCCGATCGCCCGGAACAAGGCCATCCACACAAGCGGCAGGCCGTAGAGCCAGATCTCCGCAAGCACGATCTCCCTGAGCGTGGGAAACGGATCATCGGTCGAGTGACCATAGGCATTTTGAACGAATGCCCGCATCAATGGATGATCCAGAACAAGGTGGCTCATCACCGCTGTTCCCACGGCTAAATAAGCCAGCGGTCTTCGTATTCCCGTCGCCAGCCTCATGATCAGCCAGATGAGGATCACCAGTCCGCCCGCGAGCAGGGGTGCATGTGTCAGGAATCGCTTGTCGGGATGCGCCGGTGCCACGAGCAGGGCGGTCCATTCGACCAGATCGACCAGATGGGCCATCAGGACGAGCAGACCGGGCCAGACGTAGAACAAGACGCCTCGCCGACGCGGAGCCGGGTCGATCCCCGCCAACGACAGTCCCACAAGTGTGTGTCCGACGGTTGCCATCGAGTTGTCGCATGCCCCCCATTTTTCTACAGCCACGATCCGGCGGATCAGTCGGCGTTCGAGTTGTGCGTGTTCAATTTCGTCAACAATGCCCGCGCCGCTGCCGTCCACCGGTTCGATTCCGCCTCCGCGACAATCTGTTCGGCGGTCTGCCGTGCCCGGTCCCGATTCTGTTCAAACAGGAAGAACCGAGCCAGGACGTATCTCCCCGCCGCCGATTGCCGAATCGATTCGGGCAGCTCCAACAATGCGTACCGAATCACGCGGGCCTGTTGTTGACGTTTGACTGTATGAAGTCCGGTCCAGTCGATTTCGACTCCTTCGAGCCAATCAGCCAGATCATCCCACGCCTGCCGACGCAGCGCGTCATAGACAAACACCCAGTCCGCGAACGGTCGGTATACCGAATCCGCCGGAATAGATGAGACTGTAGATCGTGCTTCGTCAATCCGATGGCCGAGCATCTGCGCCCAGGCCAGATAGCCCGCCGATTCCGCCGTCTCGCCAGCCGCTCGATGATAACCGGTCCACAATTCCAGTATGGAGGTGGCATCGATTCGCCGCCGCGGATAGAGCAGCTCATGCAGTCCCAACGCCGCGGGTAGAGAGTCTGGTCGCTGCTTGAGGATACGCCGATATTCACGTTCAGCCGCCGGATCGGCCGGATTCACCGCTGCCAGCACATGCGCCAGGTTCAGCCGCACAACGACATCGGTCTCATCCTCCGACAACAGCCGCCGATACAGTTCGACGGCCGCCGCACCGCGCCCGCTGTTAAAAAGGACCACCGCAAGATGAAAGCGTGCCGGTCGATCGGCCGCATCGAGTTCGAGGATGCGTTTCAGAAGTCGTTCCGCCGACCGAATGTTCTTTCGTTGAATCTTCAGCAACGCCAGTTCATACAGGCTGTCACGATGAAAGGGGCTGATCTCCAACGCGGTCTCCCACGCCGCCATCGCCGCATCGATCTCACCCGCCGCCGTAAAGCTGCGGGCCAGCGCCGCCGCCGCGGGCAGGTATTCCGTGTTCTGAACCAGGATCCGCCGATACAGCCTGCGCGCCTCCTCGCGCCGGCCTACCTTTTCCAGCGTCAACGCGTGGTAGTACACCGTCCGAGTGTGCCCCGGCATCCGCGCTGCGGCGAACGCAAGTTCCGCTTCCGCCTGTCGCCAGTTTCCCTTCAGCCGCCAGGCCTCCCCCGCCTGTGCCGCCAGTCGTGGATGCTGCGGCCAGCGTACGCGGGCCTGTTCCACGATTTCAATCGCGTTATCAGGCTCATGTGTAAACACAAACGCACGCGCCAGCTCGCAGTGTGCCAGCACGTCGTCGGGATAAACCGCCAGCACCCGCTGATCTCGGCTGATCGTATCGGCCCACGTCGGTGCCAGGCTACGGCCGATCCCAAACCAGATCGCCAGCACCGCAGCCGCCGCAACCGCGACCACGCTGCGACCCATCACGGCGGATTGGCCTCGGCTTGGAGGGTGTATCGGAAGTGGCACTTTTGTCAGAGCCGCGACTGTAAGGGAGCGGTCACGGATGCGATCGTGAACATTTTCAACATCCCGGTCCTCGGGATCAGCTCTATGAGAGTTTTTTATAGACCCTCTTAGAAAATCGAAGGCCCGAACGGTCGCCGCCGCCGCCGCCAGGTGCAGGCCCAGCATCGGCAGGTACATATATCGATCCGCCGCCAGCATCCGCCGCGAAAGCGAAGCATACAGGAACGGCGCCAGGAGAATCGCGAAGAGCATGAGCCCGGTATGGATCGTTCGATCGCGTTTGCGCGTGAATCCTGCGAGCGAAACGAAGACTGCCATCAAAAACAGTGCGCGAAGTGTGTCTGGTGAGGTGATCGTCTCATTCTCCGCCGGCGGCGACCAGGCCGACAGCCGGTTCGGCCAGACATAGTTCTCCAGATAGTACCCCGTCGCTAGCAGCAGGCGGACCGGTATGCTCGTGGTCGCCTCCGCCTCGGCTGCCTGCCGAAATCCTGCCGTGTCCGTGGCCCTCAGTGCCTGCATTCCCGCGCCCAACCCCATCGCCATCAGAACCGCATAAACAAGCCAGGTCCGCCGGGGCAGCAGACCGTTTCGACTGTAGTCACACCAAGCCGCCGCGATCGGCACACTCGGCAGAACCTTCGACAGCAGCGAAAAGCTCCAGACAAGACCGGCCCACCATGGACCGTATCCACGCCCGTCCGGCCGGCGGTGAAGGCAAATCAGGATCGTCAACAGAGCGAAGGTCGTCGCCATCAGGATCATTCGCCCGGACACCCACGCAATCGGCTCCATCGCAAACGGATGACAGGCAAACATGACTCCGGTCAAGAATGCGACGGAGTGTCGGCGCGAGATCCGCAATGCGACCAGGCAAACCAGGCCCGCGTTGAGGGTGTGCAGGAAAATATTCGTCAAGTGAAACCCATACGCGCTCACACCAAACCGCAATGCCGGCACGACAGAGGCCATCGCATAGTCGGCCTGAAAGCTCAACATCGGGAGCGGCTGATAAAGATCGCCATGCACGATCGTCAACAGTTTCCACGCATGGTCGAGCGTAGGATGATTCACCAGCACATGATCGGTCACAAGCCGCTGATCGTCCCCGCTCAGAAATGCCCCATTCCGCGTCGGCCAGCCGAAGGCAAATGCAACACCACTCACGATCAGCAAGACCGACGGCAGGGTGGCATGCCCAAGCGAAGCGCGGGCATGCCAGGTTCCATGAATGTGCGCCCTTCTGCGCGTCCCGGCGCGCCGGGAGGACAGACGAACGAGAACGTCTCCACCCATGGTTCCTCCAATCAGCAATCCACGATCCGCGATCCATCCCACGTCTAATGAATAACGCCGCGCTGTACCCGTATAATCCGCCAGCCTATCATTCCGGCATGCCCGCGCAAAGCACACAGATAGATACGAATCTCAAACGCATCCGGCCCACCGCCCACGGAGATCTCGTCTTCGGCGGCCGTTGTCTGATCATGGGCATCCTCAACGCCACCCCCGACAGCTTCAGCGACGGGGGCCGATATCTCGATCCCGAACCCGCCGTCCGTCGCATCCAGGAGATGGCCGCCGAAGGGGTCGATCTGATCGACATTGGCGGAGAGTCCACCCGCCCGGGCGCGAAGCCTGTCTCCCCCAACGACCAGATCAAGCGGGTTGTCCCACTCATCCGCGAGGCCCGAAATCGCGGTGTGACCGTACCCATTTCCATCGACACCCGCTCGGCGAAGGTCGCCGAATCCGCGTTCGACGCTGGGGCCGACGTTGTCAACGACATCTCCGCCGCGCGGGCCGATCCCGCCATGCCCCGGCTGCTCGCCGAGCGAGACGTGCCCTTCGTGGCCATGCACATGCAGGGCACGCCAGAATCAATGCAGGAGTCTCCGCACTACGACGATGTCGTCGCCGAGGTCGCGGCCTTTTTCGACGAGCGGGCCGAGACGCTGACAGCCATGGGCGTCAACGTCACCGACCGGATGTTCGTAGACCCCGGCATCGGCTTCGGCAAGACGACATCACACAATTTGATGCTCCTCCGCGCCGCCGCCACCTTCGGCCGCCAATGGCCAGTAATAGTAGGCCCCTCGCGCAAACGTTTCCTTGGCGAGATTCTAACCGAACCCGATCCAGCGAATCGCTTGATGGGCACCGCCGCCGCCGTCGCCCATGCCGCCCTCACCGGCGCCGACATGGTCCGCGTCCACGACGTCCGGGCCATGCGGCAGGTGGTGGAGGTGTGCAGACAAATCGTTGCCGATGGAAATGCTCGATGAGTATCGTACCCATGATAAGGCGTTTCTTTTCGAGTGAATGATCTATCTTTCGACTCGGCATCATTTTTTTCTCATAGTTCCCATCAACAACGAGAACCCTTCCCCATGCGCGGCCGCCGCCGTCTGATCCAGCCGATGCCCAGCAGCGTCATTGGCGTGACCATTACCCCGTCCAGACCGGTGCCGCAACCGCAGACGTCCGGGGGCGTCTGTCCGACCGGCAGCAGATCGCAGGCGTCGCCGACTCCGTCGCCATCGCTGTCGGCCTGATCGGCATTCGCCACCGACGGGCAGTTGTCCACGCAATCCCCCCCGATACCCA
>CAYXGR010000244.1:1816-5118 GCA_964464525.1 uncultured Planctomycetaceae bacterium | reverse complement strand
GGACCCACGGCTTAAAAGGCCGCTGCTCTACCAACTGAGCTACACTCCCTGTTGCTCCAATTTATCCAGACGCACGGGAATGTGCAACAGGGATCGAAGGCGGGATCGAGGCACACCGCGACTCTGTCACACATATTGCTCGATCAGCATGATCGGCGTACCGGTAGTGCCACAATTTTGGCGGGGGACTCCCCATTTTTTGTAATCACGGAGAGCGTGCGATCGGGATCGGCGAAGGCGGCTTTGACGTAACCGAGACAGAGCGGCGCTGCGAGGGCCTCGCTTCGACACACGCTGGTGACACGGCCGACCCGCTCGTCCTCGGCCATGACCGCGGCACCGCGCGCGACACTATCACGCGCATGATTGCCATCCTCTTCAAGGTGAATCCCCACGAGCCGTCGCGACTGAGCCCCATGCGATCGCATCCGCTCGAGGACCTCCTGGCCGAGGTAACAGCCCTTGTGGTGACTGATACCGCGTTCGATCTGGCCGGTCTCCGGAGGAATAACATCACCGTCGATATCCTCGACCGAGACGGGGATGCCGGCTTCGATGCGGAGGATGTCAACGGCCTGTCGGTCTACGCTCAGGCAATCAAGACGGCCTGCAGTCGAGACGATCTCCGCCGCCGCCGCTTCGACGCGCTCGCCGGTGATGATAAACTCAGCCCCGATCAAGCCCGCGAAATCATGCCGCATCATCCGAATGGCCGCGCCGCCTATCTCGCCGCCGACATGTTGCAGCCACGCCATCGGGACCAAATTGCCGAAGCCCAACTGTTCGACAACCTCGGCGGCCTTCGGCCCCAGCAGCGAAACGCGGCAGCATGAATCCGAAAGATCGGCCCACTCGACGGCCTCCACGATGCGAAAGTGCTGAAAGTGGTCGATCACCGACCCAATCATACGTTTATCGATATCAAGCAAGTACCGGTCTTCGCACACCAGGATGTTCGCGTCGAAGACCGTACGGCCCTGCCGGTTCGTGGCGAAGGCATAATTGCCCTCACCGGACCCCAGCGTGATAATGACATTCGTGATCAGGTTATTTAACCACGCCGCGCGGTCGGTGCCGGTCAGTTCAATCAGGCCACGATCGAGCCGGGTGTAGACACCTCCAGAATTAAGACATGCGTAGTATTGCGTGACGATGTTCGGATCGTTGTCCACGTATTACCTCTCGAACAGGTGTGTCGAACATACGTGCCAGAAAAGTCTATCAGGCATGCGAAAACCTCGCACTCCTTGATACGAAACCACTTAATCCATCAGGGCCTCGGGTTGGGAAGAAGTCGGCGCCGCCGGCACCGAGTCGAACATGCGCCGCGCCGACAGGTCAATCGCCAGGCGAATCGCCGCCTTCATCGAGCCGGGCTCAGCCCTGTTTTTACCCACAATATCGAACGCCGTCCCGTGATCAACGCTCGTACGAATGATCGGCAATCCCAGCGTGACGTTCACGGCCTCGTCGAAGGCGATCAGCTTGATCGGGATCAGCGCCTGGTCGTGATACATGGCCACCACGCCGTCAAACTCGCCTCGGGCGGCACGACGAAACAGAGTGTCCGCCGGATAGGGTCCGGTCACGCCGATACCCGCGTGGACGGCCATCTCAATAGCCGGTCGGATGATACGGGCCTCCTCGTCGCCAAACCGACCGTTCTCGCTCGCGTGTGGATTCAGCGCCGCAACGGCGATCCTTGGCGAGGGGATACCAAACCAATCCTTCAGCGCCTGGTGCAACAGGTCGATCGGCTGAAAGACGCGCCCGATCGTGAACGTGTGTCGCAATTCAAAGAGCGGCTCATGAATACTCGTGAGCGCAACCCGAAGCGGTCCACCGGTAAACATCATCGTTACGCGGCGGGCCTTGAAATACTTCGCCAGCAAATCCGTGTGCCCGGTAAATGCAAGCCCCGCCAGTTGCCATGCAGTCTTGTTGATCGGACCCGTCACGATCGCGTCGATGCGGCCAAGCCGGGCGTCTTCCATGGCCGCCTCAAGAAAACACATGGAAGCCAGACCGGCCGCGGCCGTCGGTTGATTTCGAATATGGGTATCAACGGAGAGTTCATCGAAATCGGCGATAATCACGTCACGGTCGATCTCGTGCGCCGTTTCGTGCGGAGCGCGGGTCCAATAGGGAGTCAGCTCGGCCTGGTCCGCGGCGTAGGCGATCTGTTCGTGCAATCCGTAGACGTGAAATCGGGCCCGGCCGCGAAGCGACTCGTCCGCCAGCGCCTTGACGATGACCTCCGCGCCGATGCCCAACGGATCACCCATCGTGATCCCAAGGGTCGGTCGTCGTGTCATATGGTCGCCGCCAGATTCCACAATTCGTCTCCTCTGCACAAACGATTGGCCTGAATCAGAGCCGCGACCGTAAGGGAGCGGTCAGTGTTCGGCTGATCGAAGCCCACCCTAATCCGTTTCCCGCTCATAAGAAAAGTTTCTTACTGACCTTTTTTCTTTTTCGTCGTTTTTTTATTGACGTTTTTTATTTTTGACGTTTTGACGTTTAATCCTAAGCAAACCCGTGCCGCTTCAGCGTCTCGGCCGTGAGCGACTCGGCCGCGCGACTGTCGCCGACACGGATCGATTGAAGATAATGAACCACGGTCCGAGCCAGGATATCGGTTTCGACATTGACGCAGGCGCCCGTCCGTTTGTCGCCGAGGGTGGTTCGCTCCAACGTCGTCGGGATCAGCGCGACACCGAATCTATCCGAGTCAACCACCGCAACAGTCAGCGAGATACCGTCGATGGCAACCGATCCCTTGGGTGTAATATAGAGCATGGGATCGCGATCCATCGAAAACCACCAGACCGATTCCAGATCCGACTGTTCGACCCGAGCGACGGTGGCGACGGCATCCACATGGCCTTGGAGGAAATGACCGTCGATCCGATCACCGACCGCCAGGCTTTTTTGTAGGTTGATCTTATCGCCCGGCTTCAAATCGCCCAGCGTGGTCCGCCGAAGGGTCTCGGTAATGACGTCGAATTCCGCGTCGTCCCGATCGGAGCAAGTCAGCGTCAGACAGACGCCGTCCACAGCGATGCTGCCGCCGGTCGGGACATCGGCCCAATAACCCGGCGCGCGGACCACCAGCGTCCTGCCACCCTTCACGGTCCTGGACGCTTGTACCCGGCCGATTGTGTCTATGATCCCGGAAAACATGGAGAACGCTCGCCACTTCTGCTGAACGATTCAAGCATCACACCGGGGGATCATATCCGGCAATCACCCGCTTCTCCAGTAGATAGAATCGGCACAGAAGCGCACAAGGGAGGGAATCA
>CAYXGR010000244.1:0-1716 GCA_964464525.1 uncultured Planctomycetaceae bacterium | reverse complement strand
GCTTCCTGATTTTTCGATGTGCGCCTTGGGTGAGATAACTGGAAACACAGGCAGAAATAATCGCCTTCGAATTACACGAGGAGTTGTTCTTCCTGGCAGGCCACCAACGCCTGAATCTTGCCGCTCCGCAGCCCCGCGGCGCTCTGCCAGGAGACCTCCGCGTCCTCCTCCAGATACTTCTTGATCCGCCGACAGGCCAGGAGCACCGTCGTATGGTTTTTCTTACCCATCAGCCGGGCGATCTCGGGAAAGCTCAGGTCGGTGTGCTCCCTTGCCAGATACATCGCGATATTCCGAGCCAAGGCGATGGTGCGCGACTTGCGAGACGTGTGCAGGTCCGCGGGGGAGAGGCCGAAATAGGTCGACACACTCAGTTCGATATCGCTCACGGTGAGAATCTTGCCCGTCTGATTCAGATGGTCCTCCAGCGCCTGGCGCGCCAGATCAAATGTGATCTCCATCTTGGTCAGCGAGGCATAGGCCAACAGCTTCAGAAGACAACCCTCAAGCTCGCGCACGTTCGCCTGAATCTTTTCGGCGATGTAACGAATGACCGGCTCGGGCACGTTGTGTTGCGTCTTGGTGGCCCGGCGCCGCAAAATCTCGCATCGGGTTTCCGTATCCGGTCGCTCGATCCGCACGATCATGCCCGCCAGCAGGCGGCTGACGAGCGGGTCAGACAAATCGCCGATCATCTTGGGATGGGCGTCGGAGGCGAAGACCACGCGCTTACTGTTGGCGCTGATGGTGTTGAAGGTGTGCAGGAATTCCTCCTGCGTCGCCTTTTTGTTGGCGATGAACTGCATGTCATCCAACAGCAGGACGTCGAGATCGCGATAGCGATGCCGGAAGGCGTCCAGCCGTCGTTCCCTCAGGGCATAGAGAAACTGGTTGGTGAATTCCTCGCCGGAGGCGTAGAGCCACCGAACTTGGGGCTTCCTTTCCGACAAGGCGTTCGCAATCCCATGCAACAGGTGGGTCTTGCCCAAGCCGCACGCACTGTGAAAAAAGACAGGGTTCATGTCGCCGCCCGTGTTCTCGACCACGTCGGCCGCCACGGAATGGGCCAGGCGATTGGTGCGCCCGACCACGAACTCTTCGAGGCGGCCGCGCAGCTTGCGCCGAGGCATCCGCCCGGCGCCGTTCTTCCCCTTGCGCTCTCGTGCCTCGCGAACCGTTCGCTCGGCGTTCTTCTCGATGAATTCGGCCTGCGAGTTGAGCTGGCTCTTACGCAGATTTCGAAACAGCACCGGGTCGATCGCATATGAAACCTGCGTCTCGCGACCGAGCACCTCGGCTGCGGACTCGGAGATCACCTCGGAAAAATGATCCTCGATCCAGTTGCCGATGAACAGGTTGGGCACCCCGACATCGAGACACCCATCGTTGTACGACAGCTGCGTCGAGTTTTTGAACCAGATTTTGTAACGCTGAGGCCCGACCAGCTCTGCAATGCGCGTAAGAATTCGCTCTTCGCAAGACTGTGGTTTGGCAAGCACTTCAACACATTGATTTCCTGCATGATTCTCGATGGTTTCAACTTGGGGGGGGACTTCAATCTGATTGATTGGGGGGGCCACTGCGCGCTCCTTCGCCGCTCCGCCTGCGGACGCGGGTAATCAAAGGGTTCAACTCTTGTGAACTCAACTTGGGCGAGGTGACGACTTCTAATGATTCGGTGCCTTCCGGCCCGATGAAACATCGAAAACAGTCGAG
>CAYXGR010000243.1:0-5119 GCA_964464525.1 uncultured Planctomycetaceae bacterium | reverse complement strand
GTAACTCGAAACTCAACCGCTTCCGACTCGGAAGTGTCGGTGTCTTCTACCGCGAGCAGACCATTCAGCCCATACTGGAGTCCCTTCGGACGATGCTGTCTGTGCGACCGGATCTCAGCCAACGATTCGAGTTGCGCATCGTCGGCACCCTTTCCGCCGAACAGCGGAAGCACCTCCACGATTCGGACGACACCTTCCTCACCCTCACGGGTCAACAGGCTCATACCGAGGCCGTCGCGGAGATGGCAGCCATGGATTCGCTGTTTCTCATGACCCCGGACCATCCCGGGGGGCGCTACTGCATCCCCGCCAAGACCTTCGAATACCTTGCCTTCGGCGGTCACATCCTCGCCCTCGTGCACCCGGACACGGCACTCGAACGAATCCTGCGCGAAGCCGGGAACGTGACGATAGTCTATCACGGTGAAACGGCGGCATTACAATCCGCAATCCTCAGGCAATTCGAGCGATGGGCAAGCGGATGCCCGGATGAGCCCCGCGATATGCGGACCCTTCGGCGCTTCCGCCGGGACTCACTTGCAACGGAATACGCTAATTTGTTGAATGCCTGTACGGGACGAAATGAATCGATACGCGTGTGCCCGGAAAACACCCCCACGACATCCCCGGCGGAGGTGCGCCTGGCATGAGAATCCTCTGGCACATGCCGACGCTGAGACGTCACACCTGCGGCCTGTCCATCCGTGCGCTTCGCTTGGCTGCCGAGCTGCGCACTTCCGGTCATGACGTAATATTCACAGTCGATGCCGCCAGGACGGATATAGACGAGAATACCATCAACGAATTTCCGATCGAAAAG
Organism: uncultured Planctomycetaceae bacterium; assembly: GCA_964464525.1. Taxonomy (GTDB): domain Bacteria; phylum Planctomycetota; class Phycisphaerae; order UBA1845; family UTPLA1; genus CAYXGR01. Next base: position 4,299 of record CAYXGR010000243.1, on the reverse strand, counting down.
CTGCACATTCCGATCCCTCGGATTCTCCACTGGTCGATTCAAGCGACCGCCCGCCGCAGAAAGGCGCGGGCCACCGTTCATCGACTCTCACGCAACCATGACGTCTTCCTCTCCTGCCAACCGGAGGTCGTGCACGCCTATCAAGACATGGGAATCGGCTTCCCTCACGCCCAGTCCATACCCTCACGGCTTGGCCGTCTCATCGGTATCCGACCGAACCCCGCGCCGAAGTGTATCTTCGTCTGCGGCGGCTCCACGCTCCTCCACGATTCCGCCGATACCGCCGCTCAGGCGGCCCTGCCCACCACGGCGCGCGGGTTCTACGCGATTGATCGATACCTGAAACACAGAAATGAATCGGCGGGCTTTCGGTCCGCCGATGCCATCATCTTCGACAGCCTTCAGACGCGATCGGTCGTCGTGGATGTCTATCGAATCGATCCCGACAAATGCGTCACGGTTCACGGCGGCGTGGATGACGTAGTCTTCCGACCGCCGGATGAACAGGAGCGGGCAGCGGCGCGGGCGCGATTAAAAATCGGCCGGAATGACTTCGTCGTGGTCTGGACGGGCAGGATTGCATCGGAGAAGAATCTCCCGCTTCTCATAAGGGCGACCGCCAGGATTCGAGAATCGAAACCGCACGTCTGGATCGTCGGAGATGGCCCCGAGCGGGACAACATGATCCGACTGGCTAGCGATGAGGGCGTCGAGGCGTTCGTCTCGTTTATTGGATCGCAATCCGATGTCCGGCCCTTCCTGCACGCGGCCGATTGCTTCTGCTTCCCTTCCAGAAGCGAATCTTTCGGCGGTTCACTCGTGGAGGCAATGGCCTGCGGTCTGCCATGTGTCGTCCTGGCACCGGACGGAACCGTCACGCGAAACGCCGGCGAAGAAATCCTCGGCGACCCGCCATGCGGCGTGATGGTGTTAGAAGACGATCCCGGCGTGTTCGCTCGGGCAATCGAAGAATTGAAAGCGGATTCCGAACGACGGCGCCGCCTGGGCCACCTCGCAACGCATAGGGCCCGCGCACGGTTTACCTGGTCGCGCGGCGGCCGGAAATTGAATGATCTGTTGATCCGGATACCCAGCGATCCGATCGATGAAGGTCCAACCCGGGCCGCTCGTGTAATGTTGAAGTAAGGATCGAAATAGACCTTTTGGCACCGGATTCCAAAACAGTCCATGATGAAGATGACGAACCTATGGCAAGTTTCATTTTGATGTGCTCTCAGCGAGTTATCGAAACTTTGTGCGATCATGAGAACGATCGCGTTGCCATTGAAAGGTGGTCGTAGAGGATGCCCATGCGCTTCATAATGTATGTCTCGCTGCTTCTGCTGGTCCTGCCAGTTGTGTTCATGCGTCCATTCTTCGGCTTGTGCGTCTATTATGTCGTCTCTCTGTTGCAGCCCAAGATGCTGTGTTGGAGGCCGGATTTTCAGGATGCCCTTTTGGTGGGAATTCCACTCGTTGTCGGTGCCATCGCAATTGGCGTCAAACGGAGATACGTTACGGCCGAAATCAATCAGGCCACCGGGAAAGTGTCCAAAATCATTACACGCTTTATACGGAGTCCACTATTCGAGCCGTCCTGGCCAATAGCCTTGTGCGTGTTTCTGATCGCCTATATGGGGGTGACGCGCCTCTTGGTTCCCTATCCCCTCTCTGCAACCAACTACCAGTTCAAGGGCCTCTGCAAGGTTCTCATCGTCATGGCGCTCCTCACCGGTCTCGTGTCCGATTCTCGCCGATTTCGCATCCTCTTCCTCGTCGTCGCATTATCGACCGGATTCTGGGCCATCAAGGGCGGGCTCAAGGTCATCGTCCTCGGACCCCACCAGGTCTACGGAAGATCCTACGATAACAACCTCTTCGCCCTCGTAAGTGTCATGGCCCTGCCGATGATTTTCTACTACGGTCTCAGCCTCAGACACGTTCGATGGCGCTCCGTCTTCCTTGCTCTTTCCGCGCTCATGTGTGTTGGCATCATCGGATCCAGATCTCGAGCCGGGTTCGTTGCCTTCGCCGTCGTGCTCTTCTGCATGGCCTGGAACAGCCGATATCGCCTGCGCGCCGTGTTCGCGGTCTTGCTGGTCACGACTGCGACATTGGCCATGTCGGGACGGGAAATCGCGGATCGCGTCGAATCCATCATCGATTATCGCCAGGATACCTCCGCAAATTCCCGTTTCTACACCTGGAATGTCGCCTCCTCTATCTTCAAGCAGAACCCACTCATTGGCGTCGGGTTCAACAACTTCGAATTGGCCAAGGAACGCTACTTCGGCGGCAGGAAGGCGGCCCACAACATCTATCTCCAAAACGCAGCCGAGTTGGGCATCCTCGGACATCCCCTCTGGCTTTCACTCATTTTCGGATCCATGTTCAGCCTTCACCGCTTCATGCGTCAGGCACGCTGGTTCCCCCCCGACATGCGCTGGCCCTATTACTGCTCACGCGCCCTGTTGCTCGGTTTAGTGGGTTTCTGCGTCCACGGTATGTTTCACAACGAGGAATATCTGGAGTTCATGTTCTGCATGATAGGTCTCAGCATCGCGCTCCAGGTTGTGACCAAACGTGAACTCAAAACCCGTGAACTATACGAGAGAGCAAACACCGGCGCCGAGACCGGAAAGGCCCCTGCACATACGCCGCCGGTCATGGAGCCGGCAGCGCCCCATCCGGGCAAGATGTTCGAACGCCCCTGGCGCATGGCAACAATCGCAAGACACACCCGAAAGGCATTCTCACCCTTGGTTCATTAAACGATCACAAAAGAGCCTGTAGAGCGACAGGTCCTGTGGCGCCAGAGCCTGTGGCACCGGTTTCCAACCGGTGCGAATCCCGAAGAGCCGCGGATTTCAGAGCCGCGACCGTAAGGGAGTGGTCATCGCCCCCCCTCCCAAAACGATTCCGGAGCATCGGGATCATGACACGCTGCCGATGAAATGACGACCGCACGATCGCAGTGAGTCGATACCCACCGCTCCCTTACGGTCGCGGCTCTGATCAATCGTTGAGATATGTGGGTGAAACGTCCCGGCTATCTCAGCCGAGGGTCACGATGTCCATCACCCACCCCCATCTACCCAAATTTCGTTATTTTGATGTTTTTATTGTTGTTTTTGTTGTTGTTGTTTTACTGTTTTATTTTGACTTTTTGACTTTTCGACGTTCGAAGCTTCGATCGCCTCGATCAATCCCGGGCGATCCTGGAGTTGAAACGTCTGATCGTCTGTATCCCACTTCCCCATGGGCGCCATGTCGCGCGTTGTGATATAGACGTATTTGTTTCCGCCGACACCCCCCCCAGGGGCATAGACCCCCACGTGGCGAATCCGCGACCAGGGGATTTCGATGGAGCCGGACAGGCGGATCATCCGCGGACCGTATGAGGTCAGGACCAGCCGCCGAACGTAACCCCGGATGGCGACTAGAATCGTCAGAGCGAGCACGATGCCCGCGGAGACGCTCATCCAGATCGGTGTCTTGCCCAGGATCAAGGCGACCATCAGGCCATTGATGGGCGCCATCACGATCAAAAAGACCGGCCACGGCGTTTTCAGATAGGGCCAACTTGCGCACGGTCGCCGGCTCGCGTTCATCGTTGTGCCGTCGCGCAGTCGGGCAGTTGACTCACGAGAGTCGGAGGTTGGAGTAGTGGATTCGTAGTTCGAAGACAAGGCACAATGCCCGCATTAAGGATCGTAAATTAAAATAACTTCTCGGCGGGTCCATGACAGAATCCGCGGGTTCTCTTGCCGGCTTCAGCCGGCAGTTTTTTGTTTGCCACCGACTTCAGTCGGTGGTGGACGCCATGGGTAACTCCCCTCAGCCGGCTTTAGCCGGGCTTTCATGATTCGATCCCGGCATGGGGAACGGGCTCGCCCAAACTGTCTTACACCCCCTGCCGGCGATCGGAGTAGCGATACGACTACGGCCGGACAAGGGCATTTCGAAACAGGCGTAGGATGGGTCATCTGACCCATACTGTTGATCGTCCGGATCCGCGAATGTAACCCCTGATCACCTAAGGGGGCCTATCCAATCCGGGCCCCGAGCGCAGGCGAGTGGGGCCCATGTTCAACCACCTACGCCAGGAAGAACCCCACGTTAACGCGCCAATGCTTCGAATTGAATCCGCGTAGAGTGGTGTACGCCCATAATCGGCCACCTCGGAACCGACCAAGGTCCGAAGAACCCGCCGGAAACAGCGTTGCCCGGTTGACTTCACCACCCCTCGACGTGAAAAATAGCATGAGGATCCGTGACGGGCCGAAGCCACGGGCCTCC
>CAYXGR010000242.1:0-5129 GCA_964464525.1 uncultured Planctomycetaceae bacterium | reverse complement strand
CGACAAGGCGCCTGCCGCGGCCAGCGCCGCGGAGTCCGCTGTACGCTGAAGATCGCCCTGAGATCCGAAGATCTTCCCGAAGTCAATGGCCAATGCCGAGGCCATCAGCAGGATGGGAAATCCCACGACCGCCGTGGAAACGACGGTGACGGCGCGACGACGACTTGCATGTATTCGTTTTTCTCTCATGGTGGACTCCTGTTCCCGGACACAAAGGCTCCGTTGAGGAGCCCGACGGACCGTTTGAACAGAGTGAATATTCAGGGCACTCTCGACAAGTCGGCGCCCTATGATGCGGGGTCAACACCGGCCGAAGCCAGCCTTGATCGATGAAGCCTACAATACGGATTTCACAGGTGGCAAATATCGGTTGCAGATCGCGGCCGATAAGAGGAATAGTGAATAGCGAATTTCGAATAGCGGAATGAATATCGGGCGCAGTGAAAAGTGATGCTCGATTGGCGACTCACGCTTTTTTTTATAGCATTTCGCTATTCGCTATTCCCTTCCATGTGTGCGATCAGCTTGTAGATCAATCGCGCCGCCAGAAACTCAGTCTGCACGCTCCCCGGCAGCGGGATCACCTCCACCACGTCCGCTCCCACGATCGTCCGTTCCATCGCCGTCGCCTTCAGAAGATCCGATACCTGAAACCAGTCCAGCCCGCCCGGTTCAGGTGTGCCGGTTCCGGGTGCGATCGCGGGATCGAATCCATCTATATCAATAGAGACATAGACCGTCTCGCTGAGTGATTCGACGGCCTGTCGGATCCAATCGGGGTTCTCCCGCGCCTCGCGGGCACTGATCGGCACGAACTGATGCTTCTTCATAAATCGATGCTCGGCGAGGCTGTAGTTTCGGATCCCGACCGGCACGACCGATACCCCCATCTCCAGCACCCGGCGCATCACGCAGGCATGGCTGTATTTCGTTCCTTCGTAGGTATCCCGCAGATCGGCGTGGGCGTCGATCTGAAGCACACTGAGCTTTTTGTGTCTCGTTTTCACGGCGCGGACGAGCGCGCTGGTGATGGAGTGTTCGCCGCCGAGACCGATCAGGAATTTCCCGTCGCGGACGATCTTTCGGGCCACCTTGAAAATGTCCTCATGCATCTTATCCGGACCCGCCGCGTTCGGGCCTAGCGGATCGAGGGTGGCCACACCCGATCGGACGAATTCGCGAGCATACTCCTCATCGAACCATTCGACCTCCTGGCTGGCCGTGATGATCGCGCGCGGCCCCCGCCGGGTGCCCCCGTGGAAGCTCACCGTCGCCTCGTAGGGGACGGGCAGAACGGCATAACGGGCCTGTTCATAGCAACGCTCATCCGGAGAAAGTCCAAGAAAAGAGTCCGGATAAATTTCCACGATTGAGGGTTCCTTCCATATGCGATGATGGGCGGGTCGATGGCGAAGGGTCCGCCCGGATCGCTGCATCTTCGGGGCTGAGGTCATTTCTGGCAATGAGGTCGGGTCGGCAGTATTGACGAAAAGCCCAATTTGTGTCATAAACTCCCTGACTTAGCGGACCTGTGGTGTTTTTCGTATCAGTCACGACCGGGAAAGAGTCCGCGCGAATGGAAGAACCCAGGCAACGAGGATGATTCAATGACTCATATTGTGACCGAGCGCTGTGTCAACTGTCGCTACACCGACTGTGCAACGGTATGTCCGGTAGAATGCTTCTGGGAGATCGAGGATCCGGCCATGCTGGTTATCGATCCAGAAACCTGCATCGATTGCGGGCTCTGTATACCCGAATGTCCCGTCCACGCCATCTATACCGAGGAAGAAGTTCCAGAACCTTATGCGGAGTGGACCCAGAAGAATGCCGATCTGTTCAGCGCTGGGACCAATATTACCGAGAAGAAAGACGCCCTACCGGATGCGGTTAGCCTTGAGGACATTCAGCAGAAAGAAAAAGACAAGGGCTGGGATATTCCCGAACCCGGCGGTGTCTAGGCTCCATACGGCAGCCGGCTGCGGGTGCGGTCTCATCGAACTATTTTCGGTCGCCCTGCGCCGGCATGGATTGATCCCGTTCGGCGTCTGTCTTTTGTTGGCGGTTTTTAGCGTCGGTTGCGCCGACCAAACCGGTGGACCCGTTGTGTATTATTGCGACGGCGCTGGCTGGTACGGCAGCGCCGCGTCGGTCAAGGCCGGGCTGCGATCGGCGGGATACCGGGGCAAGTTTGAGACCTTTTCCTGGAGTTCCTTTTTAGGACCGGGTCCCGACCATCTCATCACGGCGAGAAACAAGTCCGTCGCACGGCGGCTCTCCAAACGAATCGAAAAGGCTCGCCGGAAGGATTTCGACAGCCCTATCTATGTGATGGGGCTTTCGGCGGGAACCGCGGTGGTTCTCTCGGCGCTGGAACAGCTTTCGTTGGGTGTACGGGTCGATCATGTCGTTCTATTATCGCCGTCGGTCTCGGCCAACCACGACCTGACGCAGGCGATGGCCCATGTTCGAGGTCGGCTCTACGCCACGAGCAGCACGCATGACGGTATCGTCGGCACTATTGTGGTCAACGCGGACGGGTTGCCCGGTCCGCCGGCCGGGATCAAGGGATTTCGATTGCCGGGCAAGGTTCGACGGAACCCCCGGGCACCGTATCGACGGATCGTCAATCTACCCTGGCGGCCGGCCTATGTGGCGTATGACTGGCATGGCGGACATACGCAGGTGACCAATCAGAACTTTATCAAGGCGGTGATCGCCCCCCGAATATTCGGTGCCGGCGCGCATCCCCTCGATCGATCGATCCTGGATCGCGTGGCCGCGATCATTCCGGGAGACGAACTGTGAGTCGGAATGTTTTTATACTATTGAGCATGACTTCGCTTGTCGCGATCGTTGCGCCCACCGGCTGCGTCGATAACCACGCCTATCGATTGGGTCGCGAGGCCGAGCGCCGGGGCTACGCCCACACGGCCTATGAATACTATTATCGTGCCGCGACCCAGCAGCCCGGCAATCAGGAGATCGCCGGGGCGATCAAGCGGGTTGCACCGACGGCGGCGACCTACTGGGATTCGAAGTCGCGTAGCGCCGCGGCCGAGGGCCGGTTCGGTGATGCCTGGTGTTTCACGATGCGGTGTCTTGACATCCTCCCTGCTCACCCGGCGGCCCTGCGGCTGAATCGCAAGCTGAAGACCGAACATAAAAAGGAAATCGGGCCGGCGAGATACCACTGGATTCGCTACGGTCGCCGTTCCCTGGCCCGGGCGAAGCCCAGTGATCCGAAGCCGAATTTCGCCACCCCTACCGCCACGGTCGCCCTCAAGGATCCCGTCTCTACAAATGGCGAAAAGCACGACGCCCCACCGATCGCCAAGGCCAAGCCTGTTCAACCTGATCGGAAAGAGGAAAAGATCGCGCTGGCCGATCCGAAGCCGGACGTGACCAGGCCACGTCGCCCGGTCGTGCCCTTGGAAGAACAATCCAAAATGACGAGCGCGGATCTGAAAAAAACGCCTCTCGATCAAAAGCATTCCGCATCCGAGGCGGTACCCGAGGCGACTCCCAAGTCCGTTTCGAAATCGCCATCGACGGTCGATCCCGATCCCATGCCGAAGCCGATCGGTCCCGCATCGGCCCCCAATACCAAGCATGCCACTCCGAAGGTATCCGCCTATTGGCCCTTCATCGAGCGAAGTGAATCCCACCAGCCCGAGCCGATGGCGTCGCCATTCGCTCGACCGAGCGTCAAGGCGAAATCGGCTCCGTCACGGCATGGAAGGACAACCCCTCCCGTCGCCAAAAAGCCCGAGCGTTCACCCGAGCCCGAACCTACGATTGCACACAAGGTGAAACCCAAGCGGCAGCGCGTGCCCACACCCGTGAGCGCACCGAAGATAAAAACCCACGTCCCGGACAAGTCCAAGAAGGCAATGCCGGAACCCGAACCGCCGCCCCTTCAAGTTGCCCGAGCGACGACGCGTTCGCTGGTGCCGCCGAATCCACTCGATAAGCGTCCGGTGAAAGCCGAATCAACCCGGGCGAATCGAAGCCGAAAAGAACCCCTGAAGATCGAAAAACCCAAGCCGGCGCCCAAGCCGAAACCCAAACCTCGGACCGAGGCGAAGCGACCGGTCCCTCCGAAATCAAAACAAGCGCCAATCCCCAAACCCGTGCCGATAGCCGAACCCATCGCGGAGGCTGGAACCCCGAAGCTGTCCCCTCCCGATCAGGGGATACCCAAACACCCGAGCGCCCCTCTGAAGTCGTCTACACCGAAGGAATCCACGCCCAAGACCAAAACGGCGATAGATACCCCCGTTGTCGTGGCAAAGCCGAAGGCCTCCAAGCCGGCGCAGCGCGCCCCCATTCAGAAAGCCCCTGTCGAGCATAGGTGGGGGAAACCCGCCGACGGTCTCAAGAAGACACCGGCCTCAAACCTTCCGCCGCTTCCGAAGCCGAAGAATAAGCCTATCGCCAAGCAGGCTGTGCCGGTCTCGCAGCAACAATCCATGCCGGAAAAGAAGCGGCCCGCGTCTAAGAAGATCCAACGCGCATCCTCGAAAGAGAAGCCCCGGAAATCGAAACCCAAGGCCATCCCCGAGGAGGCCAAGTACCTCCAACTTTGCACCCTCAGCAAGCGCGATCGGCGTTACAAGCCACAGGCCGAGGTTGTCGAGGAGCTCTTCCTCCTGCTGCGCGACACCGACGACGAGTTGGACGCCGACATCGATCTCTATGAAGGCGGCCACCGGCTCCTCAAGATTCGCGATCTGAAGACCGGCCGATCCAAGATGTTTCGCGGGCGCTCGGGCCGCTGGTATCGGCTGACCATCCTCGACATCGAACATCGATCCCACACGGTCCGGCTGGGCATCAACCCGGCGTAGCTTATTTTTCCACCTTTTCATTTTAGACAGAATGGCATCGCCCTTTCAGGGCTGGGGATTGGCTCGACACGGTGAAACGTCAAAAAGTCAAAACGTCAAAATAAAAACAGAAACAACAAAAAACGGGGATTGGGGGTCGGGGGTTGGAATTTCAGATTTCAGATTTCAGATTTGAGATTTGAGATTTGAGATTTGAGGATTCGGGTGGGCTGGACCTTTTGTGAGGGATTATTGACCGTCTTGGAATGAGGATGCGCTTGGCTGAATTCATTGGGAGTA
>CAYXGR010000241.1:0-5132 GCA_964464525.1 uncultured Planctomycetaceae bacterium | reverse complement strand
GCTCTGATAAACGTGGCTCTGAATCAATTATCTTGTGAGAAAAGGGGGTTAGTCCACACCCACCGCTCCCTTACGGTCGCGGCTCTGATCGGCGAACGGCTCGATCTGATCTCGCGTGAAGGCTGTCGGCAATGTTGTGTCGAGCAGGCTCAACCCCAGGATCGAACACAATCGATCCTCCAACGCGCCCAACCCCTCCCCCGTCAAGGCCGAAACCTCGCAGGATTCAATCCTCCCGAAAGTCGTTTCCTCGGCATCCGGCAGGTCGTATTTGTTGTTCACCGCCAGCGCCCGGCACCCATCGGGCAGGTTCGCCACAATTCGCTCCGCTTCCGCATGCCGATCATTCGCCGATTGTGTCGCGTCCAACACGATCACGACGGCATCGGCGGATTGAGCCTGCGCGTGTGTTCGCCGAATGGCCTCGACTTCGATCGGGCATGTCGTCTCTCGCAATCCCGCTGTATCGGTGAGCGTCACGGGCCAGCCCGAGATCAGGGCTGTCTCCGAGACCCAGTCGCGCGTGGTGCCAGGCTCGTTTGATGTGATCGCGCGATCCCTTCCGATCAACCGATTTGCCAGGCTGCTCTTGCCGGCATTCGGTGGGCCGATCAACGCCACCTGCGATCCGTCGATCAGTTGGATCGCCGCGCGGCTCCTCTTCCGAAAGGCCGCCCGCTCCGCATCGTCTAAAGCGTCAAGTTTTGAGAGGAAATCCGGCAGGATCGCCCGCTGTGCCAGGAGCCATTCCGCCAGGCGTCGCGATCCGGACGCGATCAGCGCCCGATCCGCATCCTTCTCGATTCGATCGCCTGCTTGCACCCGCTCGTAATAGGCTCGATCCTCCAGGATCATCGCGCCATGATTCTCGAGCAGGCGCAGCACGCGCTGCACAATCCGCACACCACCGTGGGTGTTTATCTCCGCGCAGGCCCTTCCATTCTTCTCAAATCGAACCACCACGGCATCATCGATAACACAGGTTCCGTCTACAATCCGACAAAGAACGGGACGATTCGATTGAAGCGATCTCATCACTCCGCCGCGCGACATCCTCAACAGTCGATCGATAATCGGATCGGTCTGTGGACCCGACAGGCCGATCGTCGCTACGGCCCCCGGCACCAGCGGCGTCAGCAAAGCGGCACATGTCGAATCGTCGCTCGTCAAGTTTCGTCTTCTTCGTATGGAGAGAAATGCTTTCGATAGGCCAGGGCCACGCCGAGCAGACACAGATCCGGCACCAGGCGGTCGATGATGTCGGTGTGCCGGGCGATCAATTCGACATTCCCGCCCGTTGCGACGACGTCGGGCCAGACGCGCAGTTCCGTGGCATAGCGTTCCGTGATCTCCCGCAGGGCGCCCGCAACCCCAATCAAGACTCCCGTGCGAATGGCCTCCTCTGTGGAAGTTCCGAAGACCTCCACCGGCGAACGGATGGATACCCGAGGCAACTGCGCCGTGCGTTCGTGAAGGGCCTGTGCTTGGGCCTCGAGACCCGGCAGGATCGCCCCGCCCATGAACACCCCCTCGTCGTTCACGCAGTCGATCGTGATCGCCGTGCCGAAGCTCGCAACCACGCAGGCATGCTGAAACGTGTCATACGCCGCCGCCGCCGAACACACCCGGTCCACCCCCACCCGATTCGGTTCTTCCACGGCCAGAGATAGCGGCCGATGCAGGTCCTCGCTCACCACCATGACCGGTTGATCGAGCTGGTCCGAGACCTCCCGTCGGACATCCGCCAGCACCGAGGGAACAACAGAGCAGGCCGAGATGGCCTTCACGCGATCCTCCGGCAGCGACCGCCAGGCCTCCACCGCACATCCGACGATCTGGCCAACCTGATCGTGGCCGAAGCGCTCGTTCGTATGGATCCGGCCGTCCACGGACGTAGCGGTACAAACATGTGAATTGCCGATCTCGAGCAGCAACAGGCTCGCGCTCGCTCGCGGATCACCTAGTGCATTCGGTTCAGAGTCCGACACCCCAGCCTCCTCTCATAAACATTGAGCGTGGCCCAGCTTCAAATATCACCGGTTGCCCTGCCTTCAATTCCCGGCCTAATCGTGATGGATCAGCACACCCAACGCCAATCCCGTTGACCCAAGATCGTTCGTCGTTGTTTCTGTTTTTGTTTTGACGTTCCGATGTTTCGATGTTTCCTACGACGATCGATCCTTCATCTTTTTCAGCTTCGCGGCAGAGCGGACGACAATCTGCGACTTGGACATCCCCGCATCGTAGGTCTCCACCAGTCGTTCGTAGGCCGCTTCGGCCTGTTGGAGCTTGCCTTCCTGAGCCCATGTATCCGCTCGCCACCAATCCGCCGTCATCGCCTCCACCGATCCGCTCGCCACGAACCGCCGGGCCTGCGTGAAGTAGCTACGCGCACCGGCATAGTCATAACGGTAGTCGGCCAAAAGCTTGCCGGCGAACACGGCCGCGGCCCATCGCTCGGGGGTCGGCGTCTGGGGAGAATGAGCCGCCTCCGCAAGCCGGTGTTCGCATTGATCCATGAGCGCACGATCCACAATCGCCCCCGCATTGATTATGTGAAGAAATGCGGCAATCCCCGAGACCAGGGGTTCGCGCGCATTGTCGACGGTTTTGACAGATGTAGGCGGCGCCACATCGAGCCGGGTAACGATCTTGCATGCCGCGTCAAATTCGTCATGCTGCTCATAAATCAGGTAGCGTTCCTTGTCGCTCCCCGAACAGCCGATTGGAACGTAAAGCATCCCAAGCAAAGCGGCACAGGCGCGGGCATCACCCTGTTTCAGGGAATAATGATACTCACCCCGCATAGGAGGATCGCGCGTCTCCTCGCCCAATAAGTACAGACGATAAAATGCACGAACCTTCGGTTTGGACGGCTGGGCGATGGCCACGGACGGGATCGGCGCCTCGGCAACGGCCGGTCGCTCCGCCGTCAGCGGGCCGGGAACATCATCGGAATCCTGGTCCTTCGCCTCATCCCTTTCGGAAGGGGGCAACCGGCGTACGGATTGCCCCTCGGAGCGGTCGGGTCGCACCACACGGCGCGGACGCTTCCACCACGCCGTATCCCAATTCCAATCGATCCCCTCACAACCCGCCGCACCACCGGCCAGAAGTAGCGTGAGAAGGGGGATGGCACGTGCGCGAAACATCGGTTCTTCCTCCAGCAGATCGTGGATGGCGGCCTTCGCCCGGGTATGTGGCCGGGGATTCGGCGGCCCGGCGAGCCGCATAGAGGGGATCATACCATTTCCCGGACGGCTTGGTAACAAAGCCTGGAGGGCATAATCCACGGTTCACCCGGTTTTTGAGCGTTCCAGGCCATATAACGATGTTGTTGGTCCGGATATCAATTGATAGGCTGGGTATTCTGTACTGAACGTATCGCTTGGAATGAATGCGTTAAAACCCTCGCTCACGCATCCGGTGGTGAAATATTCGGAATCCCGCGGATAGAAGGTCCCATCTTGAAATTATCCTCTCGCCTTTCCTGAGATACTGGCGTAACATATTCGTTTGGCAAGGGGAAAAGCCAGACCGCATGTGACTGGGGATAATTCACAACTCCAATCGAAGCACCTGGACTTCACCTTGCCGATCTCGGAACGGCCCAAAGTGCCGTCGCCGTAAACAGCACATTTCATTCTGGGGAAAGAAGAAATGAGCACAAAGCCGCGTCACCGAGTCTACGATCGAATTCTGATCGATCTGAACACGCAATGCGATTTCCTCCTGCCCGGCGGGGCCATGCCCGTCGCGAACCGCGCGGAGGCACTCCCGAGGATTCGCGACCTGATGAACTGGGCCCGCACCGAACAGGTTCCCGTCATCTCCAGCCTGGAAGCACACCGGCCGGGCGAGTCGGTCATGGGGCTGCCGTCCCACTGCATCGATCGCACGCGCGGTCAACGCAAGCTGCCGTTTACGCTCATGCCGCGTCGCATCGTGCTCCATGGCGATAACACATTGGACGTACCCTCGGATCCTTTCCGCCGCCATCAGCAGGTGATCTTCACCAAGCGGGATGTCGATTTTCTTTCCAACCCCAAGACCGACCGATTGATCAACGCCCTGTCGCCCCACTGTTGGATCATCTTCGGCGTCACGGCGACACACTGCGTCAAGGCGATGGTTCTCGGTCTGCTGGCACGGCAACATACCGTCGCCGTCGTGAGCGACGCGTGTGGCTACTGGTCCCCCACCGACGGACACCACGCCTTTCGCCAGATGGACGCCAAGGGCGCGATCCTGGGCACCACGCAGGAATTGATCGATGGACAATTGGGGCAACGAATCGAAGCCGCCCGGTTGATGAAACAAGCAGCCTGTACGCGGTCCAACGGCGGCGCCAATGGCAAGAACGGAACCGCCGACAGCCTGAAGGCATTGCGCGAAGTCGAGACGCTGTCTTCGGAAGCATCAGGTAGCAACGACACAGGCGGCAACGGCGCGGGTGGAAATGGCCGACCGCACCCCGATCCGACCGATCTTATCCCGGCCCGGCTGCTTCGCCGCAAGGCCCCCTCCGGCGACCGGCATGCGCCCCAATCGCGTCGGGATCTTGCCTGATCCCGATTCCCATACTATTCTTATCCTGACCGGTCGGATGCGCCGATGAGGTGCAGGGGCCGATCGCTGAGTATCCTTGGAATCCGGCAGGAGACGCGTCACACGCTGGCAAGATCATGGGCAAGAAACTTCCCAAACAACTGGCCATCCTCGACGAGGATCTCTGCACCGGCTGCGATGCCTGCGTGACGGTCTGTCCGGTTGACTGCATCGACAAAATCCGCGATCCGAACAACCCCGGCTACGCGATGGGTATCTGCACCATCGACCTTCAGGTCTGCATCGGCTGCAAGCTCTGTGCCCAGGTCTGCCCGTGGCACGTCATCACGATGGTGCCGACCGATCAGGTCATGGCCCAGGAGAAGTTCCACGGGCTGGTGACCGACAAGCAACTCGCGGCGCTGGCGGGCTGATCCGCGGCGCTGGTGGTATGGCCTAGCCACCGTGGCACACCATGCCCGCGCCTTGGGGCTTGGGCATGCCACCCGGCCGGATAATCCATGGCTGGGTGGCATTGCGATGCCCATATGGAAACGTGTAGGGGTTGCGAAACACCACTGCCA
>CAYXGR010000240.1:0-5153 GCA_964464525.1 uncultured Planctomycetaceae bacterium | reverse complement strand
TTTTGACGTTTTGACGTTTTGACGTTTCGGCACGCACGATTCAACCCGCCGGGAACCCGTCAACAACGGCGGATTCCGCGATCCCCCACAAACGCGATACCTGCTCGATCGGCAGACCGCGAACCCAATGGATCGCCCCAAGCCGAACCAGCGCGGAGGGCAGATAAAATCTTAATCGACGTGGGTCAAGACTACCCCCGCGCCGATAGACTTCGACGAACGCGCTCGCCGACGCCAGGGCAGACCCGTCTCCCTTTCCCGCGTTCAGTTCGTCGAGCAGCAAATGGGCCACGAACGTGGCCACATCCACCTCAGGATGCGCCTTGCCAAGCGTATCAAAATCGACGAGCCAGACGCGATCGCCCTGAAGCAGAATTTGTGCCCCGTAAAAATCACGATGAACCAACCGAAGACCCTCCATCGAAAGAGTCTTCGCCAGCCGAGCGAGTTCCAGCACGATCGCCCGCATCCGCGTATGCAGCGCAGGGGCGGCGCTGCTCAAAACCTTCAGCCACCGACCGGCGATTCGAAGTTCATCCCGTGGCGCGTGAATCCGGCCGGTCTCAACATCCAGGCCATGAAAAACCGCCAGTGCCTCGGCCGCCGAGGCGATATCCTCCGACGATTGCCCAAGTGGCCGACAATCCCCCTCCACCGCCGACATCAACAGGCACCGATTATCCGGAAGCGTGTCCAGGATCGCCGGCATCCCGAGCCGCCCGCTGGATCGAGCCTCCAACAGCGAACCTAACTGACGATAGCGTTCGATCTCATCGACCGGCGGCATCCGCCGATAGGCCTTCATGAAGACGGATTGACCCTCTTTCCCGAAACCCCGCGACAACCGAACCACCGCCCGCTTGTTGATTCGATAGGCGATCAGATCCGAACGGATCGCCGTCTTACCCCCGTCCAGGCCCAGAACAGATCCGGCGTGGCTCCCCCGAAGCAGGGCGATCGCGCGATCCGTCAGCAGCGCGTCGCCCAGCCCCGGCAATCGCGGATCACGATCCGGAGAGACGACCCCCCAGCCCGATTCCGGATTCGAGAGGCACAGGTTCATCAGCCACGGCGTTGCCATGACCGCATCCCCCCGAGCCGAGCCGGTCTTGATCCCCCCGAGCCGTCCTCCCTGTAGATAACAGGTCGATTCGACGCCGTCCGACGTCAGGTCGATCGCCAGTTCAAAGCCGATCCGACCCCGCCGGGAAGGCCAGAATCGTTGCAGCCGCACCTCGTGCAGCCGAACCGGCGTCGGCCAGCGAATCTCGTCGGACAGCCAGCCAACCAGCCGATCGAACCCCGGCAGAACCGCCCGACCGGGATCGATCCCAGCCCCGTCGAGCGCGTCCGATGCATCCCCTGTGTTCATGGCTGACTCCGTGAAAATCCCGCTCCCATGCCTTCGGTGGATTATCGTCTCCCATCGCCGCCCGGAGTCAATTCAACCGGCGGAGTACCCCTCCAGAAGGACCGATAATATGCCCATTTCCGAGTGCCACCCCATACCCCCCGGACATCAACTTAACTGCCTGATATTAAATAAGTTATAAGTATTGTCCGCCCGAAATGACCGGACAAAACGGACACATTCGAGATATTTGAAGTGAGGATCAAATCGGCGCCGAAATGTCGCAAGTCAATTCTTGCGAGCGCCGTCAGTTTCCTTGGTGGGAGCAGCATCGGGAACCTTGAAGGTCATGTTGCAATATTGGCAACGCACCTGTTTTCCACGACAACTGGCCGGAACACGAAGCACCTTGCGACACTTCAGGCTCGGGCAGAGCATCATGACCATTTCAACTACATCAGCCATGGGAACTTCTCACACTTGAAGATCTGTTGCGTAATCCCGCGGTCCCTACCGCTGACATCGGACTCTCAGAGTGAGAGATTGACCTTGAAACCAAAGATTATGCAGATGGATCGTAACCGGCAGAAATGAAGCCATCTCGATCCCAAATGACTTGGATGCCAAGATTGATACGGAGGTGACTGTCAGGGTGATAAAATCGGCGGCAGCCCAACGACCGTTGAGACTCAGGCGGATTCCTTTCGCCGCGTCTTTCGTATGGGAATCGCTTCTTCTTCTCCCCGGACGATTTTGTCGGTGATCACATATCGGCCCTTCATATCCGCCTCGGGAAGGTTAAACATGGTGTCCATCATCAGCTCCTCCACGACTCCGCGTAAGGCCCGTGCGCCGGTGTCCCGTTTTATGGCCAGCTTGGCGATTTCGTGCAACGCCTCATCCGTAAATTCGAGCTCGCTGCCGGAGAGCTCGAACATCTTGGAAAACTGGCGGCAGAGCGCGTTTTTCGGCTCCGTCAGAACACGAACCAAGGCGTCTTCATCGAGCGGCCCGAGGGTCGCAACGGCCGGCAATCGACCCACGAACTCGGGGATCATGCCGTACTCGACCAGATCTTCCGGCCTCACCTGGTGCAGCAATTCGGTCCGTTCGCAGGCCGTGTCTTCTCCCAGCGTCTCGCTTTCAAAGCCGATCGCCTTCATGCCGATACGCCGCTTGATGATCTCCTCCAAGCCGGAGTAGGTGCCGGCACAGATGAAGAGAATCTGCGACGTATCCATCTGAATATACTGCTGTTCGGGGTGTTTCCGGCCACCCTGGGGCGGAATGTTGGCCGTGGTTCCCTCGAGCATCTTGAGCAGCGCCTGTTGAACCCCCTCGCCGGAGACGTCGCGCGTGATGCTGACATTACCGGAACTGCGCCCGATCTTGTCGATCTCGTCGATGTAGATGATACCGCGCTGCGCGGCCTCCAGATCAAAGTCTGCCACCTGCAGAAGACGCAGAAGGATGTTTTCGACATCCTCGCCCACATAACCCGCCTCGGTGAGGGTCGTCGCATCCCCGATGGCGATCGGTACATCCAGAACACGCGCCAAACTGCGCGCCAGCAACGTCTTACCGGAGCCGGTCGGACCGATCAGGAGGATATTGCTCTTTTCGATTTCGATATCATCGGGATCGGCACGATCGGCGTGCGTCAGCCGCTGATAGTGATTGAACACGGCGACGGCCAGGCTCCGCTTGGCGGTGTCCTGGGCGATGACATACTTGTTAAGAAATTCCATGATCTCCCGAGGTGTGGGGATCTTATGAAAGAGCGGCTTGAGACCGCTGGCCTTCCGTTTTTCCTGTTGAATGATGTTGTGGCAGAGGTCGACGCAATTCGAGCAGATATAGGCATCGCCCGGTCCCTCCACCATGGGGCCGACTTCGCGGTGCGTCTTCCCGCAAAAACTACAGGTGCTGGTCTTTCGTCGCCTGGGGCCACTGGTCGAACCCCCGCCTCTTGATCCACCACGCCCCGATCCGCCGCCACTCTTCGATCCGCTTTTCACAGATTCATATCCTCAAACCGTTGTGTGAATGATCCAGTTCACGACACGACGCAACGCATGCTGCCGGATTGTATCGCGCCGCTGGCAAGATATCGACTCTGCCATGATATTGGCTTTATTTCAATCCGAGTGGCGTTCGAATTCATCGGGCTGCGTGGTTGATAACGTGCCATTCAGATCCGGTGTTTCATCATGATAACGGCTCAGCAACCCGGCCTTCAGTGTTTCGAACTCCTGCGCATCAATCTCGCCTCGCTCACGCATTTCGCGCAAATGTTGCAGAGACCAATCTGAATCGTCGTTCTGCGCCGTTGTCGAGAACAGCCACCTCCGGACCCACCAGACGCCCAGACCAAGGACGCTGATTCCGAGGATCAAAACCAGTCCCCAAAAGAGAATCTCCCCGGTAGGTGCGTCGAGTGGCGCCACGACGGGAACCTGGGCGATGTTCAGACGCATCGGTCCGGTGGAACGCATGAACGCTCCCGGCGTCCATCATCGAGCGCACGAAAATGGAACAGGGCTCGGTGACAATGGGTTCGTCCAAACTTGCGTCTGCCTCGTGCCATCCACCATCCGCCGATGAGCATCACACCCATCGTTTCGATGCCCATCATTCCGCAAAAAGGCAGCAGCAAAGGTCCCGTCGGGCCGTTATTGCCGTCCACATAGGCGGCGCCTGTCGTGTCGACATGATTGGCGATCGCATCCGAGATCTGTCGACCGCGATTATTGCCCTCCACGGATTGGAATATCGCGGCCAACCCGTCCTGAGGAACACCGAAAACAGACGCAGCGGCGACACCATCGGGGATCGTGCGAATCCGCGAGGAGACGGAAAGTTCCAGGTCAAAAGGTACCCCAACGGAAAAATCATATTCGTAAGGAAGAACCAGACCGGTAAATGGCAGGGCCTGAACCAGCGGAATACCCGGTATCACGCCACTGAAATCGACGACGGGCAGGACCAGGCCATCGAACGCGCCGCTGGCACGCGTAATGGAGATGGATCCACCTGGCCCGCCGCCAAGAATCACCTCGCCCTCAAGCAGCGTATCCGCCAAAAAACCGAGTCGGCGTCTCGTGACTCGGAGTTGAATCGTCGCCTCGACGCCCGAGAGATTGCGCGCCGTCTGTGTGGAACTGATGATCAATACGCCGGACAGGATCACGCGGCTTCGGACTCGATTGGGGGTGCTGATGAGCGGATCGGAGCCGACTTCACCCTGATTAAAGACGATCGTCCTGGTTTCAGCCGCCGTGCCCTCGACAAACCAACTGATGAGCGAATCATCGGAAAGAGCGCCGAGATCCAATCCGACGTCGTTGGGATTGCCAAATCCGGAGAAATTGGGTTTGTCAAATAATGCCAGCGCCTGGGCGGCGGCGGATTGACCGTCTTCCCCCTTGAGCTGATCGATCCGCGCCCGGGAGACGGCGGGAGGCTCGGCGACCGTCAGCGGAACGATGGCCTGGGAAAAATCCGTCTGTACGGGGATGGGGCCCTCGAACTGGATGATCGAGGCGGACGAGGAGCCGGTGATGTTGACGATTTCCGCACAGACTTTTGGAGCGGAACAGGTCAGCAACACCGCAATCAGGATGATGGACACTACGCCGCCGATCGGCCGTGAAGATGCATGAAGAGCCGGAAGCATGGGATACCTCTATTGTTGATGCGCGAGGGAGTTGAGTGGCTGCCTCGTTCAATGCGTCTGCCGTCACCCCAACTCTACATATCATACAGTATCAGCAGTCAGAAGAATGTCCACCCAGAAGAATGT
>CAYXGR010000239.1:0-5155 GCA_964464525.1 uncultured Planctomycetaceae bacterium | reverse complement strand
ACCGACAAGCTGGACCTGAAGGAGATCGGCGCGACCGTCGCCTACACCCTCGACGGCGAGGATGCCGGCAACCTCGAGTGCGAAACCTTCTCCGCCGACCAGGCGAACGTGACGGTGACGGGCGTCAACATCCACCCGGGCTTCGCCAAGGGCCGGATGGTCAACGCCCTCCGCGTCGCGGCGGCCTTCCTCGCCGAGATGCCCGCCGACACCCTCTCCCCGGAGACGACCGAGGGGCGCGAGCCGTTCATGCACCCCTACATCGTCGAGGGCGGCGTGCCGGAGGTGAGGATCAGGATCATCCTGCGGAGCTTTGTCACCGCCGACTTGGCCGATCAGGCGGCGATGCTGCGAAACATCGCCGAGCGGGTGCAGGCCCGGTTCAAGGGTTCGAAGATCGACGTCGAGATTCAAAAGCAGTATCGCAACATGGCCGAGGCCCTGAAGGCCGAACCCCGGGCCAACGCCCTCGCCGAGGAGGCCATCCGCCGCGCCGGCATGGAGCCGAAATGCCAGTCCATCCGCGGGGGCACCGACGGCTCCCGCCTCAGCGAAATGGGCCTCCCCACGCCCAATCTCTCCGTCGGCATGCACAACTTCCACTCCCCCCTCGAATTCGCCTGCCTCCAGCAGATGGAGCAGGCCGTCAAGGTGCTGATCGAGCTGGCCCAGCTCTGGGGCAAGGAGCGGTAGGAAGACACGCCGATTCGATTTTCCCCCGCAGGAGACCACGGGAGTGGACGACCGCAAACCGACCGAAGCCGATGCATCCTATCTGTCCTGGCTTTCTCACAAGCTTCGGGACTTTCTCTCAGCCTTTGCCGATCTGTTCCGCCTTCCCCGCGCGTTCTGGTTCATCATCCTCGTTTTCATGATCGATTCGATCGCCTACTTCGGCATGTTGAACCTGATGACGCTCTATCTGCCGAAGGATATCGGCATCCCCGATCAGTACGCGAGCATCATCGTGTCGATCTTCACCATGTTCGTCACGGCCTTCATGATCGGCGTGGGCGGCATCGCGGAGGGACTCGGCGTTCGCCGCGCCCTGATCTTCTGTATGGCCCTGATGGCCGTGGCCCGGGCCTGCTACAGCGGTGCGCCCTTGTACATCTCGGGCGGTCTCCTCACAGCCGGCACGATCGTGGCCCTGGCCCTGATCGCCCTCGGCGAGGGCATCATCCAACCCGTCTCCTATGCCGGCATCAAGTATTACACGGACGAAAAGACCAGCTCCATGGGCTACGGGCTCATCTACGCCTTGATGAACCTCGGCATCGTCATGAGCGCGCCGCTCTCGAAGTATACACGCGTCCCAACGGATCGTGCCATCGAGACCCTGGCCGGCGGCGGTGAGGTCTCCGGCTGGAGCGGATGGTGGGCCGAACACGTCACCAGCGGCCTGATGGCGGCGAACTGGGTCTTTACCGGCGTGACGGCGATGGGTTTCATCGTCCTGCTCATCCTGCTGACAAAACGGGTCGAAGCGAAGCGCCTGCGTTTTGATGAAAAGGCCAAACAGGAGGCCGACGATCTGAAAGCAAGTCGAACGTGGAAGGAGCGTGTCATCGCCTACTTCAGCGAAGGTCCGTTCACCAACCGCCGTTTCCTCTTCTTCATTTTCATGTTGTTTCCGGTCCAGACCCTCTTCGCCCATCAATGGCTGACAATGCCCGCCTATATGACACGGGCATTCTCATCAAAGGTGGCCGACAACATGGAATTGCTCAACCAGATGATCAATCCGATGATCATCGTAATCGGCGTCCCGATCGCCACCGCCCTGACGCGGCGGGCCAATGTCTACACGATGATGATCATCGGCACGCTCGTTTCCGCCATCCCGACCTTTCTCCTGTCCACCGGCCCGAGCCTGCACATGCTGATCACCTACCTCGTGTTTTTCTCGATCGGCGAGGCCCTGTGGCAGCCGAGATTTCTGCAATACGCCGCCGAGCTGGCGCCGGAGGGCAAGGTCGCCCAGTACATGGGTCTGGCGAATATCCCCTGGATCGGCGTCAAGCTGACAACCGGTTTCTACTCCGGCTACATGCTGTCGCGGTACTGCGCGGCGGACATGCCGCAGGAAAGTCTGAATACCGAATCGATGTGGTTCATCTACGGCTGCATCGCCCTGATCAGCCCCATCGGCCTGCTGATCGGCCGAAAATGGGTCATGAGCGGCCTGCAACAAAAGGCGTAGCATGATGAGACGTAACATGATGAGACGTAGGGTAGGCCGGGTGCCACCGGCAAGCTCTGCTTGCCGGTGCCGGGTGGCATGCCCAAGCGAAGCGCGGGCATGGAGGCCGTGTGCCATGTACGGAACCAAGAATCCCTACTCACCCCGAAAGGGGTGAAGGGCTAGAGCCACGGGTGGAGTCCCGGCGTAGCCGGGACGTAACCCGTGGAACGCGTCCCCTCATTTTTCTCACCCCGGCAGGGGCGAAGGATGGCGTAGAAAGATCAATACCCGCGGTGTACGAACATCAGGCCGCTTCAGCGGTCTTCCCCGCGAAGCGGGCTTCAGGCCGGTCCCTTGGGGCCGGAAAAACGCCCCCCCATCCATTCAGCCCGTTTCAACGGGCTTACCCCACCCGCCAATTGTGCCTTGCCCCACCCGACATTTGATCGAATGCGACATCCGAGATAGGCTGTCGCACCCCGAGCGGCCGGATTCCGGCACGGTCATGGCCGTTCGAACGGGCTTTGTCAGCAGGCGTGTGAAACCTGTCAGAGCCGCGCCCGTAAGGAAGCGGTCCGCGAACGGCCACGATAGCCACTCCCTCACGGTCGCGGCTCTGATCATCGGATCGCCATTTCACACTACCTCTGTAGAAATGAATCACCTTCGCCGACCAGAAATCCTCGGCCCGGTCCACCTGTCCTGCATCGCATGACTGACCGGGCCGTATGAAAGGAGAATCACCCCGTGACGGACTCCAAGCAAGGCTTTTTCGGCACGATCGCCAGCTATCCAGGCACCTTCTGGGTGGCCAACACGATGGAGATCTTCGAGCGGATGTCGTGGTACGGCTGGTTCACCGTCATGCCGCTCTATGTCACGGGGGCGGTCGCGACGGGCGGTCTGGGTTTCTCCGAAGAGACGCGCGGAGCGCTTCAGGGCATCGTTCCGTGCATCCTCTACCTCTTGCCGGTGCTCACGGGGGCCTTGGCGGACCGATACGGATTCAAGAAGATGTTTGTCATCGCCTACCTCGCGATGATGGCCGCCTATTATCTGCTTGGCCAGTTCCATACGCTGCCGACCTTTTTCATGGCATTCCTGTTCGTCGCAATGGGAGCGGCGATATTCAAACCGGTCGTCGTCGGCACGGTTGCGCGGGTGACGAACGAGGGCAACTCCGCCGCCGGCTTCGGCATATTTTATATGATGGTCAATATCGGCGGATTCGTCGGGCCGATCGTCGCGGGCATGGTCCGTGGATGGGGCTGGGAATGGGTCTTCATCGCCTGTTCCGGCTGGGCCGGGGTCAACCTCCTGATTGTGTTGATCTTCTACAAGGAGCCGGTCAGCAAAGACACCTCCGGACAGAAACGCACGCTGAAAAAAGTGCTCGATGATCTCGTCGAGGTGCTGGGCAATCTCCGCTTTTTCATCACCGTCGGCACCGTGATCGTCGGGTTGATGGTGGCCAGCTATCTGGACAGTGTGGGGACGTCCTGGTTCGACTGGCGCTATTGCGGAGCAATTCTGAGTGGATGGGTTGTCCTGAACATCCTGTACGACCTCCTCCTGCCGGAGGGAAGCGGGGATCCCAAGTCCCCGGCCTCCCGCGGCCGAGTCTTCCTCTTCAAGAAAATGCACTGCAGCAACTGGCGCTTCGCCCTCTTTCTGCTCATCATGTCCGGCTTCTGGACCAGCTTCAACCAGATTTTCTACACGATGCCGGGTTACATACGTGACTTTACGGAAACCCGTCCGCTGATTGACTTTGCCGAAACCATCTTTGGGGAGAGTGACCCGGATGATCCCAACGTGGGTATCGCCAGCCGGATCGCCACGATCAATGAGAAGGAGCGGGCCGTCATTCTCGAAAGGATAGAAGAACTCACACAGGCCAGGACTGCCGGCACGCTCGACGAAAAGCTGTTGGAAGAGTCATCGCGAGAACTACTGGACAGCAAGGTGCGCATTGCTCCGGTTGCCCTCAATGAAATGATCGCCGATGGAAGCGGCGATTCAGAGGCCCTGACCGATCGCGTCATCATCCAGGGTCGGCAGGTCAATCCCGAATTCATCGTCAATTTCGACGCAGGTGCGATTGTCCTGTTCCAGGTGATGATCTCGTTCTTCATGGCTCGATTCCACAGGTTTACTACCATGATCGTCGGCATGCTCATCGCCGCCCTCGGGATCGGCCTTTCGGCGATCGCGGGCGATACCAGCATGATCGGCATAGGCGGCATTGTCTGGATCGTCGCGGCGGGGATCGTAATATTCGCCTTCGGCGAGATGATGGCCAGCCCGACCAGCCAGGAATACGTCGGTCGCATTGCGCCCGAGGACAAGAAAGCCCTCTACATGGGCTATTACTTCGTCGCCGTCGCATTGGGTAATCTGTTCGGCGGCATCCTGTCCGGCACGCTCTATGGCAAGCTCGCCCGCGACATGCAGCGGCCGGACCTGATGTGGATGGCCTTCGGCGGGATCATGCTCGGCACGGCGATTGTCTTTTTGCTCTACAACCGCTTCGCCCTGCCCAAGCACAAGGCCGACACCCTGATGCCGGCTCAGGGGTAGGAATGTCCGGGTGGCATGCCCAAGCATAGCGCGGGCATGCCGACTGCTGGACCGAAATTCCTTTCTCGGCTCTCATGGCCCACTTGTATCGCACGGAAGCTGTGGATAGAATTGGGATATGAAACGCATCAAGAAAGCAACTCGATACCATCTACCGGTTCTCATCGAGCAGGACGAGGATGGAGTCTTTATCGTCTCCGTACCAACCCTGACGGGCTGTCGATCTTACGGCGACACACTCGAAGAGGCCATGAACAACATTGCCGAGGCCGCCTCGCTTTGTCTGGAAGACGAAAAGCCGGCCTCTGGAACGATGTTTGTCGGCGTTCGCGATCTTGAGATTGTTGCCGGGTGCCATGTTTAGACGACCCGGCCTCTTGGGTCGGATAA
>CAYXGR010000238.1:0-5161 GCA_964464525.1 uncultured Planctomycetaceae bacterium | reverse complement strand
TGGCAGTGGCGAGCCCGCCGACTTTGTCACGCACCACAGTGAGAATGTCTGATCCTTCGAATCTACGCGACCAGACGGGTTATCGGGCATCGGCCCGCCTTCTGGCACGCCGCCTCGAGCCATCTCATCTACCGCATCGGTTCGACCGAAAGAAATCTGGGGTATCATGCGAACACCGAAGACGCCTTCGCCATGAGCGTGTTCGATGGATACGCGATAACCGAGTATAGCCTGAAACGGGGGGAATCACTAGAATGCCACTTCGTCGCACCTGTCAATTCCTCGTCACCATCCTGTCGATATCGGTCTGCGTTGCCCTCTGCTGCGATCCGAACCAATGCGGTAGCCTCGGGCCGTGGCCACAGAAGTATACACCCGGCACAAACAGAATGATCGCGATGCCGGACAACACGCGGCTGATCACCGATATCTATGTCCCGACCGGCAACGGCCCCTGGCCGGTCATTCTCCATCGGACACCCTACGACCCGGACTCCTCGGGCTGGTCCCCCTTTCACGCAGGCCAAGTGGCCGAGTTCAATCAGGCAGGCATCGCCTATGTGGTGCAGAACAGCCGGGGGCATTTTGGATCACAGGGCAAGGTCGATGTCTTCGATCACGATCGACAGGATGGCCGCGATATGATCACGCTGCTTACCGCCCAATCCTGGTGCAATGGCAAGATCATGATGCGGGGGCACTCCGCGCCGGGCATTGAATCCTATTTTGCGACGCCCAATACGAATAATTCCACCGCCAACCTCGCTGCCGCATGGGTCGAAGTCGCGACGCCGGACTTGCACCGATCCGTATTCCAGAATGGTGTCTTTCGGAAGCAACTCTCCGAGGGATGGCTGAAAAGCACGAACCAGACCGGCTTCCTTCCGGATGCGGTGACGAATGCGACCCATGCGCCTTGGTGGTCTTCCCGCAGCATCACTGCGGACTACGGCGCGATCACGACGCCGATTGTCCATCTCACCGGGTGGTTCGACATATTCACGAAGAACCAGATCGATGCCTTCGTGGGAGCGCAACAAGCCGGCGCGCCCGGGCAGTACCTCATCGTCGGTCCGTGGACGCACGACGAAGTGGATAAGCAACAGCAGGGCCAACTCACGTTTCCACAGACCGCGAACCTGAACACAAGCGCACTCTTTGAGGCATTCGTGCTGCGCTACCTGTTTAATCAGGGAGACATCAGCGGTTGGCCCGCCGTGCGCTACTACACGATGGGCGATGTGGACACTCCCACGGCACCGGGAAACGAGTGGCGAACGACCGACAATTGGCCGCCCTCCATGCCGAACACGCAGACGTTCTATCTCCGCAGCGGAGCGGCACTCAGCCAGACGTCCACACCCGCAGGGGAGGCCTCCGACGCGTACACCTACGACCCGGGAAACCCCGCGCCGACCCTCGGCGGGAACAACCTGCTCCTGGATGCCGGTCCCTATGATCAGCGCACCGTGGAAGCGCGCGCCGACGTGCTCACCTACACGACGGCTTCGCTGGCTACGCCGCTCGAAGTCACGGGAACCGTTTCGGCCCAATTCTTCCTGAAATGCAGCACGCCGGACTCTGATCTGATCGTCCGTTTGAACGATGTCTATCCCGATGGTCGATCCATGATGATGACGGAAGGCGTTTTACGCCTGCGATTCCGCGATCCGAATGGTCCACCAGACGGTGCGTTGATGACCCCGGGCCAGACCTACGAGATCAACATGGATTTATGGCCTACCAGCATCGTTTTCAATACCGGTCATCAAATTCGGATCTCCATCACATCGTCATCCGATCCGAGATTCGATCCCAATCCCAACACCGGCGACGCCTTCCGGGCCAATTCGAACACGCAAGCCGCCACGATCACGATCCTCCACGATTCGGCCAATCTCTCGGCATTGCGCTTCCCGACGCCTTGAAGAGGCGATCAAAATCGCGATCCAGATTATGGATCGCAAATGAAATAGCTTCCCGGTTTCGGAAGGCCTTTGGCCGATCGCAGTAGCATCGCCTGTATTGGTTCAGCGTGAATTGGAGAAAGGGCTGATCTGAGTTACGCACATCTGGGAGACCGTCTCCCGGGTTTTACGATCTTCTCGCCACCCAAGACTCGGGGCTTCGGCCCCGTGCCTACGGGCAACCCGAATTGAGCATACATGCGACGAACGGCCCGATGTCGCTTTCATCCACGCTTCCGTCGCTGCTCACATCGGCGGCGCACAGATCGTCGAATACGACCGTGCCGTTCAGCATGATGTCCACGAACACGCCGATGTCTTCGCCGTTCACGAAATCGTCGCCATTGACATCCGCCGTCTTTCGCAGCGGGCAGAGGTCGCAGCCATCCGGCAGGCCGTCGGCATCGGCATCGATGGCATCATCGAAGCCAGGGCACTGATCACAGGAATCACCGACACCGTCGAGGTCGGCGTCGGCCTGGTTTTGGTTGGCTGTCGCGATGCAGTTGTCGCAGACATTGCCGACGCCGTCGAGATCGGTATCGGTCTGGAGGGTATTGGCATCGTTCGGGCAGTTGTCGCACAGGTCGCCGACGCCGTCGGTGTCGAAGTCGAGCTGCTTGATGTTGAGTCTAAACGGACAGTTGTCGCAGACATCGCCGAGGCTGTCCCCGTCAAAATCCTGCTGGTCGGTGTTCGCAGCGAACGGGCAATTGTCTGCCGTGTTGGTTACGCCGTCGTCGTCCACGTCGCTGAGCCCCATCCGCCAGAGTTCCCAGCCGGTGAGGTTGTCGTTGGCAGCGAAGAAGAGCGATTCGCCGCTTACGGTCATGAATCGGGGATGGGCTGAGAGGGCACCCGCGGCGATGTCCGAGATGACCCGGGTGCCCGAGGGGGTGCCGTCGGACTGCCACAATTCGACTCCCGAGGCTGCGTCAAAGGCTGCGAAGACGGCGCCGACGAAGGGGCCGGCGTCGACGATGTATTGGGGTAGTGAACTCGCCGATCCCGGCACCAGATCCACAACCAGGAGGGTGCCCGCCGTCGTACCGTCGCTATTCCAGAGTTCGTCGCCGCTGACCCCGTCGTTGGCCGTGAAAAAGAGGCTGCCGGCGACATTCGCCAGGTGTCGTGGATTGGAACTGACCGGCCCGGCCCAAATGTTCTTCACCAACATCGTGCCGGTCGCGGTTCCATCGCTGCGCCACAACTCCTCGCCCCCGTTGCCGTCGTCGGCAACGAAGAAGAGGATGCCACCGACGTCGGTCAGGTCGCGCGGGGCAGAGCCGTCGGGGCCGGGACGGATGTCAGCCACGATCGCCGTGCCCGCCACGGTGCCGTCGCTGGCCCAGAGTTCCTCCCCGGCGATCCCATCGTCGGCGGCGAAGTAGAGTAAGCTACCGCTGGTCGCCAGGTTGAACGGCGAGGTGGTGTCGGCCGGCCAGAGATCGGCGAACACGGTCGTGCCCGCGTCGGTGCCGTCGCTGGTGAAGAGTCGATAGCCGAGGCCGGTCGCGACGTAGGCCTTGAAGAAGAGGAGGCCGTTGAAGGCCGTGAGGAACTGCGGCGACGATGATCCGCCCATTCGGATGTCTTTCACCAAGACCGCCTGACCGGTGGCCGGGTCCACCTTCCAGAGTTCCTCGCCGAACACACCATCGTCGGCGGCGAAGAAGAGGATCCCGTTGACATCGGTCATGAATCGGGGCGCCGAGCCGAAGACGCCGGACTGAATATCGGTGACGAGTTCGGTGCCCGCGGCGCTGCCGTCCGTCCGCCACAGTTCCATCCCGGTCAGGCCGTCGTCGGCCGCGAAGTAGAGGGTGCCGTCGATGTCGGCGAGATGATTGGGGGTCGAATCGCCCGGTTCGGTTTGGATCTTCTTGATCATGACCGTGCCCGCTGCCGTGCCGTCGCTCTTCCAGATTTGCCGGTCATTGCCGCCGAAGAAGACCTCGAAGAGTAGGACACCGTTGAAGTCGGTGAGCGATCGAGGATTCGAGCCTGCGAATGCGCCGCCGGGCCGGATGTCGGCGACTATGACCGTGCCCGCCGCCGTACCGTCGCTCTTCCACAACTCGCTGCCGTTGACGCCATCATTGGCGGCAAAGAAGAGGGTTCCGCCGACGTTCGTGATCTCACGGATGGCCGCGTTGGCGGGGCCGGGATTGATCTCCGTCACCATGACGGTTCCCGTTTCGGTTCCGTCGCTCATCCAGAGTTCGGTTCCGAAGCGCTGACCGGGAAACAAGTCAAGAGTAGCCCCGAAGAACACGTTACTCCCAAGTTGAGTGAAGCCGTATGGATTGGAACTCCCCTGAAAATCAGGCCAGATGTCCTTGACCAGGACGGTACCCGCATCCGTGCCGTCACTGATCCAGAGCTCTGTTCCCAGGGGCGGATTGGGGAAGAAGTCCACGGTCGCCCCGAAGATGACGCTACCACCGAGTGGCGTGAGATCGTGTGGACTGGAACCCTTATCCAACGTCCCCCAGATATCCTTGACCAGCAGGGTCCCGGCGATTGTGCCGTCGCTCTTCCACAATTCCAGGCCGATGGCGCCGTCGTTGGCGGTGAAGAAGAGCGTGCCGTTGACATCCGTCATCGAACCGATCGTGGAACTCTCCAGGCCTGGGAAAATGTCGGCCAGGAGCATCGTTCCCGCCGGGGTGCCGTCGCTCTTCCAGAGTTCAGCACCGATCGCGCCATCGTCCGCCGCGAAGAAGAGCGTGCCGCCAATGGCCATCAAACGGCCCGGCCCCGAGCCGTCCGGACCGGGGCGAATGTCGGCGACGAGGGATGTACCCGCCTCGGTCCCGTCGCTGGTCCACAGTTCGGCCCCGGCGGCGCCGTCGTCGGCACGGAAGAACACCGCGCCGTTCATCACCGTCAACTCGTTCGCCCAGGCATTGCCCGGACCGGGGTGGATGTCCTTTACGAGCACCGTTCCCGCGGCAGTGCCATTACTCATCCACAGTTCAATCCCGTGGGTGCCGTCGTCCGCCACAAAGAAGAGGGTTCCAGCGACATTCGTCAGACTTCGGGGCGACGATCCCTCCGCGCCCGGTCGGACATCCTTGATCAACATCGTTCCCTCGGGAGTTCCATCGGTCGCCCAGAGTTCAAGCCCGTTGATCCCGTCGTCGGCGGCGAAATAGGCGGTTGTGCCGATGACGACGAACTCCGCCGGCGGG
>CAYXGR010000237.1:0-5169 GCA_964464525.1 uncultured Planctomycetaceae bacterium | reverse complement strand
CCTTGACAGTGCCACCCTTGCGATCCTTGAGGATCGGGATGCCACCCACTGCAGTCCCGGCGCGCCGGGAGAAACCGGCAAAAACAAAAGATTTTGGTGCAATCTCAGCGAGACGAAACGCGCGTTAATCGGGGCTTGAAATCGCCGCCGATCGTTGGGGGGGTGGCGGGTCGGATGGGCCGAGCCAGCGATGAATCTTCTGGATTGTGGTGGCGACACCTCGCCGGTCTATGGTGGCCGTGAAGGTGCCCGTCAGGCGGCAGGGACCGAAGATGTCCAGATCTTCCGCCGACTGTCGCATCGGTCGGAGTGTGGAGGATTCGATTTTCCCCTCCAGCGACTTGCCGTCGCGTGAAAGCTCGAAATAGACGAAGCCGGCTCCTTCGTAGCTGATCGCCTCTTTGCCTGTGCGCAGTACGTATCGGATGGCGGCGTTGGTCTGCGTGCTTTCAGCATATGTGGTGCCGGGCAGTGGGCGCCAGAAGACGTCGATCTTGATGATCTGCGCGGTCAGGACGGGTGGGGCGGATGATGGATCAGGCCCTGGATTTGAGTCCGGTTCGGTTGCGGGGTTGTCTTCGTCGAATGGATCTTCCGCTTCGTTGGACGATTCCGGCAATTCCAGCGCGATTTCGTAGACTTGCCCCATGTTTCGGCAGAATGATCCGGGCTCGAATCGTTGGGTGAGGATTTCCGGGTGGGTGCGATCCCGAAATGAGACGACCTCGAAGTGCGTGTCGACCGAGCGGCAGGCCGTGGCGGCGAGGAGCGTGGTTAAGAGTAGTGATCGCAACAGGTTTGCGGGTATCGGATTTTGCATTGGGGAATGCCGGTGGAGTCGGCGGTATCTCTCGGATGCACTGCTTGAAGCAGTGGCACACATGTACCGATTGTATATAACTTTTGTATATAATGTTCGTACCGTATCGACCATGCCTATCAGGCTTCGCTGTCGAGGAGTGTGGCGTTGGAGGATTCTTCGATCGGTGGCGGCGTGTGTTCGATCCCCAGTATGCCCAATGCGTCGCGTTCGACGATGGAGGCAAGGAACTGCCGTGGGATCGTCGGCAGGTTCGTGCCGGTCACGAGCTGGTTGATCCGGTAGAGGGCCTCGATCACCTTGGCTGCGGGGGTGTAGGGAAAATCGCTGCCGAAGAGGAGTTTGTCGATGACGCCATATTGATAGGCGGCTAACAGGGTGTTGTAGGCCTGCCAGGGTCGGTGGAGGAGCGAACTGATGTCGGCATAGACATTGGGGTGTTTGCCAAGCAGGACGATGCATTCGTCGATCCAGGGATAGCCGAGGTGGGCGACAACCATGTGAAGCTGTGGGAGCTCGCGGGCTACTTCGTCGAGCAAAGCAGGTCGTGCGAACTCCATCTTGCTGGCGGTGCTGAAGTGGATGCCCTGATCGATGAGAACCGGTTTTTTGAGTCGGGCTGCTTCGCTGAAAATCTGCATCGCCCGGCTGTCGGCGGGGTGAAAATCCTGGGCCGCGGGCGAGACAGTGATGGCCTTCATGCCGAACTCATCGTGGGCTCGTTGGATATCCTCGAGGGCTTCCTCGAGGTTGGTGGGATCGATGCCGGCGACGCCGATGAGTTTGTCGGGGTATTGTCGGACGTAGCTGTGGACGAGTTCGCTGGGGATCTCGGCGCCGAGGTAACGGCTTTTGAATCCGAGGACAAAACTCTTGTG
This sequence comes from uncultured Planctomycetaceae bacterium, assembly GCA_964464525.1. GTDB lineage: Bacteria > Planctomycetota > Phycisphaerae > UBA1845 > UTPLA1 > CAYXGR01. The sequence continues at coordinate 3,471 of CAYXGR010000237.1, read as the reverse complement.
GACCGGCGCGCTGGCGTGGAAGTGGGCCTCGGTCGAGGCGTCCGGAAGCGAACCGGTCTTCGTCGGCTCCATGCCCCGGTGAATGCAGCCCTGAAGCTCCAATCGTGCGCGTCCGAGTTGCTCAGTTGATTCCCAGATATGGGTATGACAGTCAACGATCATGATGCATGGCTCCCAAAGGATGCAGCACAGTTCCGATATTGCCAACCAGCATAGCTTAGTGTCATTCCCGTGGTCAAGCGGGGGACTCCGATTTGATCGATTCCGGCCTGCAAATTGCCAATAATGTCAAAATTGGAGTGATTCGTCGCAGTAACGATGATTCCATTCCAGAGAGAAGGACAAATCAGGGAAATCCTTATTATTAAGTAACTTGGCGGTGGGGTGGTGCTTCCCTCGTCCGAAAACGGATCAGTCGTTTGTATTCGTGGGTGCAATAATCTTTCGAAATACAATAACGGACCGCACTTTTGTTTCCGTCTGCATCATTGCATGACTACAATGGATGTAGCCAGATGCGATCGGATCCATACGCCGTAGGTGCGAACCGTACACCTCGCTTGATGGATCGGCCATTCGCCCTCGTTGTGAATAAATAAGGGATGGGCCATGCCGCTCATGCGGGCCAGAGTCATTTCAATTGTCGCGTTGTTGGGGGTTGTGCACCTGAGTCCTCCCGTGCGCGCCGAAACCCTCATCGTTCCGGATGGGAACGTTGCGGCCCTGGTCAGCGCGATACAGACAGCCAATTCAAACGGCGAGGCCGACGTCATCAATCTGGCGTCGAACGGTACCTATCTTCTGACGTCCGTCAACAACGAGAACGACGGCTCCAACGGCCTGCCCGTCATCACCAGTCGCATCACGATTGAAGGCCACGGCGCGGCGATCAAACGAAGCGTGATCTCCGTGGTTCCGGATTTTCGCATTCTCTATGTGTTGGAACCCGGGCATCTGACGGTGAATGATCTGACACTCGAGAACGGCTCGGCCACACTCTGGGGCGGTGGGATCCTGAACAACGCCGGCACGCTGGACTTGATGAACACAAACCTGTTTTCCAATCACGCCGCGGTCTTCGGCGGCGGGATCACCAATCTCGGCGGCGGATCGGAACTGACTAATTGTACGATCAATGAGAATCATTCCGATGTATTCGGCGGCGGCGTGTTCAATTTCAGCGGCTTTTTGAACATCATCAACAGCACGATCCAGGACAACAATGCGGACTTTGACGGCGGCGGGGTCTACAACAACATTGATGGGATTGTGCAACTGATCAACAGCACCGTCAGCGGCAATCATGCCGGTGAGTCGGGCGGCGGGGCCTACAACTTCGGCGGCACCTTCCGGCTGACTAACGTGACGGTTGCGGCCAACGTTGCCCTGAAGGAGGGGGGCGGGTTGATCAACCTGCTTGGCGGATCCTTCACGATGTCCAATTCGATCATCGCCAATCAATCGGGAGAGTTGAACTGCGCCGGTGAACCGATCAATTCACAGGGGCACAATCTCGACAGCGACGGTTCCTGTCAGTTGAGCGGCCCCGGCGATCTGAACCAAGTGGACCCGATGCTCGGACCGTTGAAGCGAAATGGCGGTGCGACGATGACCCACGCCCCGTTGTTCGGAAGCCCGGTGATCGATGCGGGAGAAAGTTCGGTCTGCCTGCCGGAGGATCAACGCGGCCTTCTGCGACCCTTCGAGGGAAGCAATCACGCATCTCAACTCTGCGATATCGGAGCGGTCGAGTTCGTGGATTGCAATGGCGACAATACCAACGATACCGCCAATCTGGACACTGATGGCGACGGCACGGCGAACTGTCAGGACGGTTGTCCCGATAATCCCAACAAGATCGCGCCGGGTGACTGCGGATGTGATTCGGAGGATCGTGATTCGGATGGCGACGGAGTGCTGGACTGTCTCGAAGGGTGCCCGCTGGATCCGAACAAGCTGGATCCGGGGATCTGTGGTTGTGGCAATCCGGATACTCTGTTCGACAGCGATGGCGACGGCCTGATCGACTGTCTCGACAACTGTCCGTTTGTGGCGAATACGAATCAACTCGATATCGATAATAATGGGATCGGCGACGTCTGCGAACCGTCTCCGATCGGACAGTCCGCCGGGCCTTGCGGTACCGGGGTGGGTGTTGTGATGACGCCGATGACGATGCTGGGCTTCGGTTTGATGCGACGGCGACGGCGAAGATCGCCACGGCGATCCTCGTAGCGTGCACTTCTATCGAAAAATCGGATAGTCAATAATAAACGATTCATTTGAGCGATGGATGGAGATTCTGCATGCTTACCCGTCCCATACTGCCGGGCCGTGTAAGCATGGCACCCGGCGCACTTGCTCGTTTCGCCATGCCCGCGCCTTGGGGCTTGGGCATGCCACCCGTTGTGTAAGCATGACACCCGGCGCTGCAGGATTTGATGCTATTCTCTATTATTCTCGGAACGGAATTATTTTAAGACGGTCGTAGTCTTCCGGCGTGTTCACGTCGATTGGCATCGAGCAACTGGTGATGGGTAGTTCTCGAACCGCCTCGGGATGGGCCCGTGCGAGTTCGTTCAGCCCCTGGTTGTTTCTCATGTCATCGAGTTCTTCCAGAAGTTTGAATGTGAACACGGCCGGATGTCCGCGACGGCCCCGATAGGTGGCGATCAGGATGCCCGGCGGTCGGCGGGGCAGGCGAAAGCTCTCCGCGCAGGTCGAAATCACCCCGGCGGTCACCTGAGGCTGATCGGCGAGCAGGATCATCACGCCGTCGTCTTCGTGGGTCTCGAATCGGTCGATGAGGAAATCCAGGCCGATTTGCACGGACTCCAGCATATCGCTCTTGGGATCATCATTGAGCACGACGAAGCAACGCTCCGGCAACTCCCCCTGAAGGAATTTCGATACGCGTTTGTTGGCCACGATGATCAGACCGTCCAACGGCGATTCAAGGACCGCGCCGATGAGGGTTTCGATCATGGTGTCTTCGCCATAAGGCATGAGTTGTTTGAGTCGGCCCATCCGGCGACTTCGCCCCGCCGCCGGGATGATGGCAAAGACCTGACGCTGGTTCATGGCGTTTTCCCTTCCAGTTTCGGCACGATCGGTCCCTCGACCTGCGTCGGCGGATCGGTCCGCCGGACCTCGATCAACTGACCGACGATGCTCATGGCGATCTCCGGGACCGTGACCGAGCCGATTTTCAGACCGATCGGTGCGTGGACGCGCTCGAGCTTGTGTGCATCGACGCCGAGGGCGATGAGATCGTCGAAGATGAGCTTGACTTTGCGCCGGCTGCCGATCATGCCGATGTAGCGCGCCGGGCTGTCGATGACTGCGTGGAGGGCCTGCTCGTCGTGGTGGTGGCCACGGGTGACGATGACGACGTAGGTATTGGCGTCGATCGCTTGTCCCCGCAGTATTTGCTCGATGTTACCAACGGCGGCCCGAATCGGAGTTGGGAAT
>CAYXGR010000236.1:0-5177 GCA_964464525.1 uncultured Planctomycetaceae bacterium | reverse complement strand
TGAAAGCCTCATCAAAGACAAGATCAGCGTTCTACTTGCTGATCGGCTGACCACCGCCGAAGCCGTTCAACTGGCCCTCCTCAACAATCGCCCATTCCAATCCGCCTTTCACGAGATCGGCGTTTCGCGGGCGGAGGTGGTCCGGTCGGGCCTGCTGAGCAACCCCTCACTCTTTACGAGTGCCCGATTTCCCGACGGCGGTGGCCGCTCGAACCTGACCTTCGGCTTTGGACAGGAGTTGGCGGACCTCTGGCAAATTCCGATTCGCAAGCGTATTGCCAAGGCTAAACTGGAGCAGACGATCCTGAGCGTGGTGCGCCGCGCGATTGATTTGGCGGCGGATGTCAAGATTCAATGTTACCAGTTTCTGGCGATCTTAGAGGCGGAGAAGATCGACCAGGAAAACCTCACACTTGTGGAACGATCGGTCAAACTGGCCGAAGATCGGTTTCATGCGGGTGAAGTGGGTCAGTTGGATGTCAACCTGGCGAAGACGAACCTGCTCGATGTGAAGCTCAAGCTCATTGCACTCAAACGGAAGCGCCGAATCGCACACGCTGATCTGGCGTGGGTGCTGGGTCTGGCTCGGTGGGACCTACCCTGGACATTGATCGACGATCTGCCAATGGAGCCTCTTTCCGCCATCGAGCCCGACGAGTGGGTGCTTTATGCCATGCGCCAGAGATTGGATGCACAGGCCGCCGCCCTGCAGACGCGTGCGGCAGAGGCGGAGATCAAGCGGCAATATCTCAGCATCATTCCCAGCGTGACGCTCGGCGTGGAGGGGGAACGACAGGAACGCAGGTCGCTGCCGGGGCGAAAGGTCTTAGCGGATACGGCGCGGGCTTCCGTCGCCAGTGGCGGTCTGACGGCCCCTGGGATCCAGTCTCGCGGTCAGCGAAACCTCGAACGTAGCCAAATCATAGATTCGTTGATTGGGCCTACGATTTCGCTCACGCTCCCGATCTGGCATCAGAATCAGGCCGAGATCGCCAAGGCTCGGTTTATCGCGGCTCAGAAACGCAAGGATTATGAGGCCTTGTTGGATATCGTGGCCAATAGCGTCGAAGCATCTATCGTGGCAGCCAGAACCGCCGATGAATTGGTGCACTTTTATAAAGAAGAGTCCTTGCCCTTGGCCCGTGCCAACGTGGAGTCCGCCCGCCGCGCGTATGGTGCCGGCGAGCAGAGCATCGTTGCCTTGATCGATGCCCAGCGAACACTCATTACGCAACTGCGTGATTATGTCGATGCCCGGCGTGATTACGCCATCGCCCGTGCGGAGCTACAGCGGGCCGTCGGTGGGCAAATGCCTACAACACCATCAACCACCCAACCGGCGGAAGCAGGGATAGGGGAGCAATCCTCATGAAGAAAAAAAAGACGCCGCTGGATCAAATGCTTGGGACCTTTATGTCCCGGAACAGGAGACAGAGGTGGCGTTCTATTCTTGAAATCGTGGGCGGCATTCTGTTGTTCACAACGGGATGCAACCTGGACCCGATATCAGCCGGCACCGCGGGGGATCCGGTCGGGCAATGCTTACTAACGCTTCAGACTTTTATTCAGGATTTCTCCCGCGAGATTCTGGCCGCCTTCTTGTTTTAGTGTGCCGGCCGGACAACACGATAGGACCGTGCGCAATTCTGCGACATCTATGACATCGTATGGCCGCGCGGGTTCAACACCTGCGGCTCGTCGGTGTCGCGGAATCGTGCTCAGTCGCTGAGGAACCCGCTGTACAAACCAGTAGCCTGACAATCATGATGCACAAGTACGACATCGCTAAAACACGCACCGATGCAACGCAGCCGGTCGCAATAAGCGCTGTGGATCTCGAGCAACCCTTCGTCGTTCGGCATCGCAAGGGCATCCTGTTCGTCTCCCTGGTCTTGTGCCTGGCCGGGGTGTATTCGGCCACCATAATGCCGGCCTCGGTCTTTCCACAGACCAACTTTCCGCGTGTTGTCATTCTCGTGGACAACGGTGTGATGCCGGCCGACGAAATGATGGCTACCATCACCCGACCGATCGAGGAGGTGATGAAGAATATCCCCGGCGCGATCAACATCCGGTCGGCAACGGGACGAGGATCGGCGGAGATCAACGTATTCTTCAATTGGCGGACCGACATGGTCCAGTCTGAACTCTATGTGCTCAGCCGTCTTTCGCAGATTCGCGGAACCCTGCCGCCCACTGCTCAGGCTGCCGTCCACCGATTAACATTCGCGGCCTTTCCCGTCATCGGAATCAGCCTGACCAGCAAAACCCGCAGCATCACCAGCCTCTGGGAGATCGCCCGTTATAAGGTCCAGCCCCGCTTCTTGCGGATTCCAGACGTCGCCCGGATCGCCATTGTCGGCGGAAGCCTGCCGGAATATCACGTGGTTGTCGATCCGGCCAGGCTCGAGGCCTATCACCTCAACCTCCAACAGGTCAACGAGGCCCTGGCCAAGACTAACAAGTTTACCTCCGCCGGGATGCACGAGGAAAACCGACAACTCTATCTGACGCTGGTTGACGGTCGGGTTCGCAATGCCGACGAAATCAGGGACATCGTCGTGGCCTGGTCGGGATCGTCCCCCATCCGAGTACGGGACATCGCCACCATACGGGCCGGCGCTGCTCCGCGCTTCAACATCGTCACCGCCGACGGCACCGATGCCGTCCTGCTGAATGTCTATAGCCAGCCCGACGGCAACACCGTCGGAATCGCCGACGCCCTGCAAGAGGAGCTGGAGCGATTGAAGACCGAATTGCCGCCCGACATCCGCCCGGCCTTCTTTTATGATCAGTCGCAGTTCGTACGCGAGGGGGTGGAAAGTGTCTGGGAGAGCATCTTCATCGGCCTGGGCCTGTCGATCCTCGTGCTTTATGCCTTTCTGCGCAGCCTGGCCACCACACTTGTGACCGCTTCGGCCATTCCCATCACTATCCTGGTCACGCTGGCGGGCATGCACCTGTTCGGGATGAGTTTCAATCTGATGACCCTCGGCGGCATCGCGGCCGCCATCGGCATGGTCATCGATGACGCCATTGTCATGGTTGAGGCCATCCACGCCAAAATCTGCGCCGGTCACGCTCCGGCGGCATCGGCCGCGCTGGCCGTCCGCGAGGTGGGCCTGCCGATGGTTGGCAGCACCCTTACGCCTGTCGTCGTGTTTCTCCCCTTGACCTTCCTCGATGGCGTGCCGGGCGCCTTTTTCAGGGCGCTGGCCTTGACCATGGTCGTGGCGCTGCTGACCTCTCTGGCCCTTGCGGTGACGCTGTCGCCAACATTGGGGGCAGCCCTGATCAGACCGACCGGCGGGCCGGCTCTGGATGAGTTAGAACAGGGTGGCCCTTTCCTGCGTCGACTCATCACTGCATACGAATGGACGGTACGGCGAGCCCTGCATCGGCCGGTTCTGTCGGCCGTCTGTATTGCGCTCATCGCCGTAGCCGGCGTCGGATTGTATTTCCAACTCGAAACCGACTTTCTTCCGTCGCAGGACGAAGGGGCGTTTGTACTTGATTATTTCTCCCGGCCGGGCACCAGTCTGGCGGAGACCGATCGGATGCTGCGTCACGTCGGTCGGATTCTCCACGGCACTCCGGAAATCGAGAGTTACTCACGGCGCACAGGCGCCCGCCTCGCCCTGGCCATTGCCGAGCCGAACACCGGTGATTTTCTCGTCAAACTGAAACAGAACCGAACACGCAGCACCGAGGAGGTCATTGACGAACTTCGAGAAAAGATTCATGCCGCCGAGCCCGCCCTGCACACCGAATTCCCCGGAGTACTCGGCGATCTCATTGGCGACCTTACCTGGTCGCCCGACCCGATCGAAATAAAAATCTTCAGCAACCAGACTGCCCAGCTCGAACACCTTGCCTCAAGAATCACCGAGGAAATCGAGACAATTCCCGGTGTCGTGGATGTGAATGACGGACTGGTCGTCGCCGGACCGACGCTCACCTACCGCGTTCGCCAGGCCGAGGCCGCCAGGGTTGGCATGACTGCGGCGGATATCGGTTCGACGCTGCAGACCGCGATGCTCGGCAGGCAGAGTAGCTACGTGCTTGAGGGAGACCGCACCGTCGGTGTTCGCGTGCTGTTAGCCGCTGATCGAAAAAGACGCAAGGCCGACATCGCCGCGCTGCCGGTTCGCTCATCACAAGGCGCCCAAGTCACGTTGAGCGACGTGACCGCCATCCACGCCCTGCCCGGTCTGCTCGAACGACACCGCGAGGATCTCCGCGAACTTATCGCCGTCTCCGGCCGCTTCGCCGGCGTCGATCTTGGCAGCGGTATCGCCGCCATCAAGGACAAGATCGCCCAGACGATCCCGGTTTCGCCGGGCGTCTCGATAGAATACGGCGGCCTTTACAAACAACAGCAGGAATCCTTTCACAACTTGATGCTCGTGCTCGTGATGGCGATTCTACTCGTCTATGGTGTGTTGCTCCTGGAGTTTCGCTCCATCCTGCATCCACTGGCGATCGTCACCGGTGCCGTGCTCGCCCTCTTTGGCGTCATCGTAGCGCTTTGGCTGACCGATACCACGCTGAACATTGTCTCTTTCCTGGGGGCCATCATCGGCGTGGGGATCGTCACCAAAAACGGAATCCTTATGCTCGATTTCGTGGATCAATTGAGATTGCGCGGACTCCCGCTGGTGGAGGCCCTGGTGCAGTCGGGGCGTCGCCGATTGAGGCCCGTGTTGATGACATCGCTCACGACCTTCCTCGGTCTGCTCCCTTTGGCCTACGGCGTCGGGGCAGGGGCGGACATGCTTCGACCCTTGGCAATCGGTGTCATCGGCGCGTTGTGCATCTCTCTGTTGCTCTCACTGATCGCCACGCCGGTATGTTACTACATCTTGCTGAGATTGTTTCGCATTGACGGTCAGCCCGGAGCATCAACCGTTGGTGATACTTCCGTAGTTACAGGTTAAATCATGTTACGAAATCAACCCTTCAACTCGGTTTGTCTCGGGACCATTTGTAAAGCGAATCTGATGTTTAATATGAGCGTATTCTTTCTCAATGCGATCTTGGAGCGCACGCTTCGCCGACGTCAAAGCGTACGAATCGTCATCCGGATCATGCTGTTAGGGGCATTGGTCGTAGTGTCACCCGCCTGTGACGATTTGCCCCAGGCCGCCGAGGCGGAAGATCCGCTCGCGGTCAATCCC
>CAYXGR010000235.1:1864-5217 GCA_964464525.1 uncultured Planctomycetaceae bacterium | reverse complement strand
ATCAGAGCCGCGACCGTAAGGGAGCGGTAGGCGCTCGCCCTCACTCAAATCTACAAGATGAGCACTGCTCACTTTTTTGTTTTATTAAAATGACCGCTCCCTCACGGTCGCGGCTCTGATAGGCGCGGCTATGACGGTTCCCAATCGATCGGGGGGCAGTTGCAGAAAAGGTTGCGGTCACCCCAGACGTTGTCGATCCGGGCGACGGCAGGCCAGAACTTGTGCTCGCGCAGCCACGGGGCCGGATAGGCCGCCTGATCGCGTGAATAGGGGTGCGGCCAGTCGTCTGCGGCAATCGCCTCGGCCGTGTGGGGGGCCCCCTTGAGAGGGTTGTCGGACCGGTCGGCCTTCCCTGCTTCTATCTCCCGAATCTCCTCACGAATCGAAATCATCGCGTCACAGAACCGATCGAGTTCGGCGCGGGACTCGCTCTCGGTCGGTTCGATCATGAGCGTACCCGCTACAGGCCAGGACATCGTCGGCGCATGAAAACCGTAGTCCATCAGACGCTTGGCAATGTCATCGATCTGGACACCGGTGGACTTGCCAAACGAACGGCAGTCGAGAATAAACTCGTGTGCGACCCGGCCATTCGCGCCGGTGAACACGATCGGATAGTGCCCTTCGAGCCGTTTGGCCATGTAGTTGGCGTTCAGGATCGCAACCTGTGACGCGCGGGCCAGGCCGTCGCCGCCCATCATTCCGATATACATCCAGGAAATCGGCAGGACACTCGCACTGCCATAGGGCGTCGCCGAGACCGGCCCGACGGACTTCGTATCGTCTGCCGATTCGCCGGGGGCCAACGGATGATCAGGCAGGAAGGGGACGAGATGGGCCGCCGCGCAGATCGGCCCCATCCCCGGACCGCCGCCACCGTGGGGGATGCAGAAGGTCTTGTGCAGGTTGAGATGGCAGATATCGGCGCCGACATCGGCCGGTCGGACGATGCCGACCTGGGCATTCATATTCGCCCCATCGAGATAGACCTGTCCGCCGTGCTCGTGAACGATCGTGCACGCCTCGCGGACACCCTCCTCGAAGACGCCCGCCGTCGACGGATAGGTGATCATCATCGCGGCGAGCCGATCGGCATGTTCGTTTGCCCGGGCACGCAGGTCCGCGAGATCCACGTTTCCACGATCGTCGCATGCGACCGGCACCACGCGCAGACCCGCCATCGCGGCGCTGGCCGCGTTGGTCCCATGGGCCGAGACCGGTATCAGACACACGTCGCGATTGCCGCCTCCCTGGTTCCGATGCCATGCCCGAATGACCAGCAGGCCGGTATACTCGCCTTGCGCCCCGGCATTGGGCTCGAGCGAGGTCGCGGAAAACCCCGTGATCTCCGCCAACTGGTGCTCAAGCTGCTCGAACAGGATGGCATAGCCGCGTGTCTGGTTTTCGGGGGCGAAGGGATGGATGTCGGCGAACCGGGGCCAGGTGATCGGGATCATCTCCGCCGCGGCGTTGAGCTTCATCGTGCAGGAACCGAGCGGGATCATCGACGTCGTCAGGGAAAGATCCCGCTGCTGGAGGCGATTCAGATAGCGAAGCAGTTCGGTCTCGCTGTGGTAACGGTTGAATGTGGAATGAGCCAGGTAGTCGCTCTTTCGGGCCAATCGCGGCGAATAGCCGGCATCGGCCTCGGCGAGTAACTCATCCGCCGTCCAATCGACCGCTCGGCCCCGATTGAAGATCTCGAGCAGCGTCGCGATCTCGTGGCGATCGGTCTTTTCGTCGAGGGCGATTCCGATCGTGCCGTCGCCGAAGTCGCGGAGGTTGATATGTTTCGACCGTGCGCCGGTCAGCAAAGTCGAGACGTTCCCCTTGCCAGGGCGGACGCGCAGGGTGTCGAAGAAAGGCAGTCGGCCCACGTCGTGACCGAGCTTCTCCAGCCCGCGGGCCAGTGCGGCCGTGAATCCGTGGACGCGCTCGGTGATCCGGCGTAGCCCCTCCGGACCGTGGTAGACCGCATACATCGCCGCAAGAATCGCGGGCAGCACCTGGGCCGTGCAGATGTTGCTGGTGCCCTTCTCTCGGCGGATATGCTGTTCGCGGGTCTGAATCGCCAGGCGATAGGCGGGCCTGCCGCGTGCATCCTTCGAGACGCCCACGACGCGGCCGGGAAGTTGTCTTTTGTATTCATCCCGCGTCGCGATGAACGCGGCATGGGGTCCGCCATAGCCGAGCGGCAGGCCGAACCGCTGGGTCGAGCCGACCGCGATGTCGGCGCCGAACTCGCCGGGCGGCCGCAACAGCGTCAGGGCCATCAGATCGGTTGCCACCACCACGAGGACGCCCTGTGCATGGGCTTGCGTGATGAAATCCTCATAGTCACAAATGCGACCGTCCGTCGCCGGGACTTGAAGCAGCGCCCCAAACAGGGCACCGCTCTTCAGGTCCGCCCCGTCCGGTGCGCCCACTTGTACGATCAGCCCAGCCGAGGCGGCGCGCGTGCGGATGACCGCGATGGTCTGGGGATGGCAATCCTCGGCGACGAAGAATGTCGTTCGCTCGGCATCACCGATGCGCCGACACATGGCCATCGCCTCGGCCGCCGCCGTGGCCTCGTCCAGCAGCGACGCATTGGCCAGCGGCAGGCCCGTCAGATCTGAGACCATGGTCTGAAAGCTGAGCAGAACCTCCAGGCGGCCCTGGGCGATCTCCGCCTGGTAGGGCGTGTATTGCGTGTACCAGCCGGGATTCTCCAGGACGCTTCGGAGGATGACCGGCGGGGTGAGGCAATCGGAATAGCCCTGGCCGATGAGTGATCGGAACACCTTGTTCTTGTTGGCGATCGAATGGAGTTCGCCCAGCAGTTCGTGCTCGCCGCGGGCCTCGCCGAGGGCCGGCTTTTCGCGCAGGCGAATCTCGGACGGCACCGTCGCATCGATCAGGGCATCGAGCGAATCGTAGCCGAGCAATTCGAGCATGTGGGCGATGTCTTTCTCGCTCGGCCCGATGTGGCGGTTGACGAAGGTGTCGGAACGGTTCAGGAGCTTGTTGACGGTTAAGACATCGGGCATGGAGGATTCGACTCCTGTTAAACGATTTCACACGATCCTGTGTCACCGGTTTTCAAACCGGTGCCGAGGGGGTTTGAGATACATTCTAATGGGAATCGGGGGTGACGTCATGGATGGGAGTGTGGATTTCGACTTGAGGACTCATGGTGGGCGTGTGGATGGTGTTGTTCCCGCTCGCTTGCGCTCGGGGCTCGGGTTGGATTCGCACCGGCAAGCAGAGCTTGCCGGTGGCACCCCATACACGATCAACAGAATGGGGCTGACACGATCAACAGATGGGTCTGATGACCCACCCTACTTCGCTATTCGCTATTCGCTATTCGC
>CAYXGR010000235.1:0-1764 GCA_964464525.1 uncultured Planctomycetaceae bacterium | reverse complement strand
ATTCGCTATTCGCTATTCGCCATTCGCTATTCAGTCCCCATCAAGCTGGGCTTCGTAGGCCTCCGCCGTCAGGAGCGATTCGACGGCCGACGGATCGGTTACCCTCAGCTTGATCATCCAACCCGCGTTGAAGGGATCTTCATTGACCTGTTCCGGCGCATCGTCGAGTGCGGTGTTCACCTCGGCCACGACGCCGGAGACGCCGCTGACCAGATCGCTCGTGGCCTTCACACTCTCGACCTCGCCGAAGGGCTGGCCGGCGGTGATCTCCTTGCCGACGGCGGGCAGGGAGACATAGGTGACGTCCGTCAACTCGTCCGCGGCGAACTGGGTGATGCCGAGGGTACAAATGTCGCCGTCGAGCTTGTGCCATTCGTGGGTTGTCAAGTAGCGTCGATCCGTGGGTACGCTCACAATTATGCTCCTGCTGGGAAAACGTCGAAAAGTCGAAACGTCAAAACGTCAAAACGTCAAAATAACAACAACAACAAAAACAACAACAAAACAACGGTGTTCAGATGAGTATGGGTTGGTGTTGGGCATGCTTACCCGTCACGATAAAGCCGTGACGTGTAAGCATGGCACCCGGCACCCGGCTTCACTTCCTATTGTAAAACGGCAATCCGACTGTCGTCGCCCCGATTCGCGTGCCGCGAAGATCTACGCTCAAACTTGCATCCGCCTCCGCATGCTTCGCATCCACGTAGGCCATCGCGATCGACTTGTTGAGCGTCGGGCTCAGGGTACCGCTGGTGACGACGCCGACTTCATCCTCGCCATGGAACACCTGGGATCCCTGCCGGGCGATCCGACGGCCTTCCAGCACCAGACCGATCAATCGCCGGCGCGGACCGTCCGACTGGATCTTCCGCAGCGCCTCGACGCCCAGAAAATCCTTCTCCAGATCGACGCACCAACCGCAGCCCGCCGAGATCGGATCGATCTCTTCCGTCAGTTCGTGGCCATAAAGGCACATCCCCGCCTCGAGGCGAAGCGAATCCCGCGCGCCCAGCCCCGCCGGCAGAACCCTCGGCTGATCTCCATCCCTGGGTCGCGTCAGATAATCCCAGACCATCGTCCCCACCGAAGTCGGCAGGATCAGTTCCAGTCCGTCCTCGCCGGTATAGCCGCTGCGGAAGACGCTGTATGACAGGCCCATGAACTTACCCGTCGCGAAGCCGAAACGGCCGAGATCCCCCACGCGGATCGGCAGACTATCGCCCCTCGACTCCACCAGCGGAATGGTCTCCGGACCCTGCATCGCGAACATCACGGTCGACGATGTGTTGTCCCCAATTCTTACGTTGCTGCCCGATGCATGCACGTTGAGATGCGCCAGGATCTTCTCGCGGTTGCTCGCGTTGCAGACCATGAGGAAGCGATTTTCGTAGCGGGAAACGATCACGTCGTCGAGGACACCGCCGCGCTCGTTGCAGACGTGACTGTAGCCGGAACGACCGACCTTCAGCCTGGCGATGTTTCGCGTGCAGACACGATCGAGCAGGGCTTCGGCGGCCGCGCCGCGCAGTTCGATCCGTCCCATGTGCGAGACGTCGAAGAGACTGTACGCCATGCGGGTGTGTAAGTGCTCCTCGCGAATTCCGCGATAGAGCAGCGGCATCTCCCAGCCGCCGAAGTCTACGAGGCGAGCGCCGAGGCGTTTATGGGTGTCATACAATGCGGTTCGCTGCATGAACGGGAGTTTAAGTCGATGTTGACCGAAACGCAACCGATCGGCGGGTGGCATGCCCAAGCAAAGCGCGG
>CAYXGR010000234.1:0-5223 GCA_964464525.1 uncultured Planctomycetaceae bacterium | reverse complement strand
GCTGAGCTTGCCGGTGGCACCCGATGGGTTGAGCCTGGGCTGGCGTCCGTGGCTCTTTATCGTGTCGGACGGCCGCACTGGCTGAAGTCCGTGGCTCTTTGCTTGGTGTTGCATCGCATCCTTAACGACAAAACATAGACAACAGAAAAGTGGTGGGCGGTGCCCACCCTACGACTACGACTCTGAAAGTCCGTGGCTCGTCTGGCGGCGGGCGGGGTAAGCGGAAACCGCCGGTATCGCTTTCCCCCACCATTTCCCTACATGCTTGATCATCGTTCCTTTGGGAGAAAAGTCGAAACGTCGAAATGAAAGAGGAAGAGGAAGAAGAAGAAGAGGAAGAAGAAGAAGAAGAGACCGGCGGGACGCCGATGTTCCCCATTCGTGAAGAAGATGAAGCCGGGAAAATGGGGCTGGGGGGGCTGGAATCGGTGGTTTTGGGATTGGGGAACGGTGAGCAAGCTTATTGGGGAGTTCTTACAGACAAAATATTACCTCAGAGGGCGCGGAGGGCGTGGGGTTGCGTTGTACGGGTAGTGAGTGTGCATGACAGTTCCGGCAGGCCAAATTATGGTCCTTCAGGGTTTGTCGTGGGTGAAAAACGAGGCAATAACGGTGTCAAGGAGCCACTCACAACATCGAAATCGTGCTCCGTTCGAAGGCATGGGTTTATCGCTTTGAGGCCAACAGCAGAGGGAAAACAGGCGAAATCCCCCAAAATTGAGAGATTTCACCCGTGCCGTATGGCCCCGCCGCGGCGCTCGGGGCTCGGATCGCATGGCCGCTTTCGGGCTCCCGCGTTGCCCTCGATACTTGGCCCTGCTACCCCCCCCTACTGCGGCATGATATAGGCGTCGGAGACGCGGCGTTGGACGGCGGGGAGGGCGTCGCGGGCCTGGCCGTAGCGGGGATACTTTCCGACATAGACGGTGTGCAGCATTTCGCCGGTGCGCTTGTGGGATTCGATCCGGCTTCGCAGGCCCGCGCGTTTGAGCCTGCCGTTCAGTTTTGTGGCCGAGGCCTGGTCCCGAAAGGCGCCGCACTGGATCGAGTAGGCATCGTGCGGCCAGTCGTGGAGCCGCTTTGCATGTTCCGCGGTCGGTTGGTTGGGGAAGCGTTGATAGACGACCGCGAACGCCTGCCGCGCCTTTGTCCAGCGGCCTGCCCTTAATAGACACAACCCATATCGATAGCGGAGGACATCCTCTTCGGCTCGTTTTCGCGAACTTCGCAGGGCACGGGCAAAGTGATCGAGGGCCTCGCTCGAGCGGTTGGCCTCGTACAGGAGGGTGGCCAAGGTTGCGTGGGCGTCGGCCTTCAGATCGTCGTGCCGTGCGAGCTTGATGCACTGCCGGGCATCCGCCTCGGCATACACCTTTTGAGAGAGATGGACGTAACACAACGCTCTCACGTAGTAGGCCTCCGCCGAATCGGGATGATCCGGATATTGGTCCACGATCGCGTCGAGCTTCCGCGTCGCCGCTCCGTAGTATTGATTCTGGTAGTCACTTCTTGCCGTTTTCAGTTGCTCCCATGCCGAGTCGGGATACGCGGCACAGCCCGACACAGAGAACAGGGCCGCCACTGAGAACAGCGTCATCCAACCTGACTTGCTACGCTCGTCTATTAAAAACCGTCTCATGGCATCCACTCCAGGGTTCTCATCAGGGTCGGCCGGCGCGACCGAAATCGGGCCTGGCCGAGTGTGTTTCAATCCTATACGCGGCGGGGTCGTGTCGAATACAGAGCTTATCGGAGGCCCTCCCACATCGATTCCAGCGAAAAAAACAGCCCGAAGGCCGCTCCTGCATGTTTGACACGCGCCGAGCGCGTCCTATAATTCGCCCTCGCGGTGCGGGAAGCAAGATGTGCGTGTGGCGGCTTCGGTTTCTGACGCGCGATACGATGAAGGATCACATGAGGCGCTCACAAAGGATTGTGCGGATCGTGTTCGGGGCAGCCCTTTTGGTGGGCCTGGGGCGAATGGCCCTCTATGCCCAGACCGATCCTGCCCCGGCCGACTCCGATCTCCTCGAGGTCGCGCCCCTCCTCCCGCCGGGCATCAGCGATTACAACCTCGAACTGTTCGGCAAGCTTGCCTATACGTGGGTGATGGACGACGGGACACGGGTCGTCGAGATTCACGGTGATTTTTCCGCACGCATGGGCCATCACAAGCTGAGCAGCCGGGACGCCGTCGTCTGGTTCCGGAACCCCACCTGGCAGGATCGCCGCTATCTCGACGCGGAGATATTTCTCTGGGAAGACGCCGAGATCCTCCAACCCGGCGGCACGATCGAGACCGGTCCGGCTTTGCTTGTCACACTCCGTTCGTTCGGCAAGCTCGTTCTCAACACCGACAACCGTGCCGAGGGGAACAATACCGACGGCGATCTCTTTCAGGAGGGTCTCAAGGCCCGGCGCCTGCTCGACGTCGTCCCGGCCGAAGAGGTTGCATCCTCGGACACACCGGTCCGCCGCGCGCCGACGTTCGAGGAGCTGCGCCTGTCCCGACCGAAGCCTCCGAGCAAAGTGACCTACAGCGCCAAGCAGACAAGCTACGAACGCCATGACGATCAGGCTGTCGTCGTCGCGATCGAGAACGTCTTCGTTTCTCAGGGATCATCCACAAAAAGCGGCGAATATGTCGAGCTTCGCGCCGATGCCGCCGTTCTTTATCTGAAGGCCGATGAACTCAGCGACGTCGTCCCCGGTCTCATCGGGAGCAAGCAGCGCCAGCCTGTTGAACAATCCGGAGAGAAGGCGGAACTCGATCGTCCCCCGACAGAGGTCTCGCCGCGTGACGAGCCGAAACTGACGGATGGAACCTCCACCCGACCGGCCATCGAGCAGTGGGTATCGGCCGTGTACCTTGAGGGTGATGTGATGCTGACCCGGGGCCAGCGCATGATTCGAGCCTCGAGGCTGTATTACGATTTCGACAACGATCGCGCCCTGATTCTCGACGTTGTCACTCGTGCGCTCGAGCCGAAGCGTGGGCTGCCGATCTATATTCGCGCCGAGACGGTGCGCCAACTCGACGCCCGAACCTATTCCGCGACGGATGCCCAGATCACCACAAGCGAATTTCACACGCCCCATGTCGCCATCGGCGCGGCCGAGATGACGTTTGAGGACATCACACCGCGCGACGAGCGCGGCGAAGTCATCGGCGTTCAGGCGGGCTCATACACGGCCAAGCACACCACGCTCAATCTCGATGGCCTGCCCCTTGCCTATTGGCCCTATTCCGCCGGAACGTTTTCCGAGGATCGACAGGCATTTCGCCGGGCGAAGATCGGCTACAGCGGAGAGTTTGGCGGCACGCTGGAAACCGAGTGGTATCTGTTCAACCTGATGGGCATGGAATCGCCGGAGGGCTACGACGCGACCTTGCGGCTCGATGGCTACACCAATCGCGGGCCTGCCATCGGCATCGATCTCGACTATCAGCGCGACGACTACTACGGTCTGCTTCGATCCTATTACATTCGCGACAATGATGAGGACGATCTCGGCCCCGCGCGGGGGGGGGAGCCCGATCACGAGGATCGCGGCCGGTTCTTGTGGCGCCATCGACAGTTTCTGCCCAAGGGATGGGAACTCTCCCTGGAGACCTCCTACATCAGCGATGACCAGTACCTGGAGTCCTACGAACGAAATGAGTTCGAGAATGCCAAGGCCCAGGAAACGCTTCTTCGCCTGCTCAAACGACAGGACAACTGGCAGTATTCGCTCACGGCCAATTGGCGCATCAACGCGTTCCAGACCGAGACGGAGCGGTTGCCGGACAACCGGTTCAGCCTGATTGCCGAACCGCTCGGCGATTACGTCACGTTCTACAGCGACAACCGGCTCGGTGGCGTTCGTTACCGGCCGGACGAGCGGCTGCGATTTGCCAAGAGCGACAGTAACGGGCGCGACAACTTCAGCCGTACCGGTGGGGTTGTCCGCGGCGATTCCCGGCAGGAGGTTCACTTTCTCCTGCCCGATCTTGGCCCGGTCAAGCTGACGCCTTTTCTCATGGCTCGCGGCACCGCGTGGGACGATTCGCCGGGGAGCGTGGGCCGCGGCGGTCAGCAGCGCGGTATGGTTGGATATGGCCTCCATGGCAATCTGATCGCGAGCCGCGTTTATGACGATGTCGAGTCTGATCTGTTCGACCTTCATCGTCTTCGACACGTCATCAAGCTGGACGCGACCGGTTGGGGGGCGAACAGCAACATGCGGCCCGACGAGGTATCGCCGTTTGATCCCGGCGTCGAGGATATCGACGACTTCGGCGGCGCGACGGTCGGTATCCGCCAGCGCTTACAGACGCGGCGCGGTGGCCCAGGTCAGTGGCGCACGGTCGACTGGATCACGCTAGACGTCGAGGCGGGCTTTTTCCACGACCCACAGGACGGTGAGGACACCCACGGCGATTTCATCTTTGCCCGGCCGGAGGACAGCATCTCGTCGAGCTTCCTCGCCGCGAATTTTCAATATCGTCTGAGCGATTCGACCGTGCTTGTGTATGACGGGGTGTATGACGTCAATCGCGGAAACGTGGGAACCAGCAATGTCTCGATCGCCGTCGAGCGTGAGCCGAGGCTGGCCTATTTTGTGGGCTGGCGATACATCCACGACACCGACAGCAACCTGGTCACATTCGGCAGCAACTACAAGCTCAACCAGAAGCACACCGTCGCCTTCCGAGAAACCTACGACATTCAGGAAGGCCGCAACTTTTCCACCGAAGTCATCTACATCCGCAAGTGGCAGCGCTGGTATTCCGCCGTCACCCTCGATATCGACCGCACCCTCGACGACATCGGCATCAACCTCAGCATCTGGCCGGAGGGTGCACCGCGATTGGGTCTCGGCTCGAGACGCTACACCGGCCTCGCCGATTCGGTCGGACTACAGTTGCGATAGAGAATAGTAAGTTTCGAGTAGGGCTGAGGTGTCGGCGCTGCATGAAGCCGTCACGAATGGTTTGGTCTTCCGGTTTCTCGTGTATGAACACCTTTGGGTTTGTCGGGATGAGCATTCCCCACCCTTTCTTTTGAGAAAGGATGGGGCACCCGTGCGCTCCCGGTTGTATCGCCCTTACAGGGCTGGGTGATTGTAATCGTGCTGCCCCCAGGGCGGCGCTTCGCTCTGCCCTGGGCTGACATGTTTTCAAGCCCCTTCGGGGCGATTGGCGTGATATCCAGCCAGTCATGGGCGATCCGAAACAGGGAA
>CAYXGR010000233.1:1557-5226 GCA_964464525.1 uncultured Planctomycetaceae bacterium | reverse complement strand
CGCGTCCATCAGAGCTGCGACCGTAAGGAAGCGGTCATCGCCTGCCCTCACCAAAAGCATTCCAGACCATCAGAATCATGACACGTTGCCGATGGAATAGCGACTGAACGATTGCTGCGAGTCTATGCCCACTGCTTCCTGACGGTCGTGGCTCTGATCAATCACTGAGAATTGCGGGCCAGTGATTGGTCAGACGGGGCCAATCGCCGTGAGCGTGCATTCCCTCACCTACCTGTCGCAGGCTCGAATTCCACGACACGCACCGGATCGCAACCGGTACCACACATTTTCAATACTGAAAAGACACTGACTGTCTACTGGATGGAGAAATATTGCCGATAGGACGTTGGGGGTTCGTGCAAGAATCCGCGTCGGCCGGATTGCCCTGCCGCACCTGTCGCGGCGAGCGTGATTGCCTCGTTGTTCCACCCGCTGTGAGGGATCGTGTGCAGGCAACCAAGGACCTAATCAAGTCGCGGTATTCGTCTTTGATGTGGAATTCGGGATTGTTGTCCGCCTGGCTCAAGGTTCGACCGCGAAGACATCGTGTCGCCATTCTGAACTATCATCACATCTCCGCCGACGTGTTCGAGGATCATTTGCGATCGCTTTGCAGGGCTTATTCCATTATTTCGCTTGATGATTGCCATGACTTCCTGCTCGGGGATCGGGATCTTCCGCCGAACAGTGTGGTGCTCACCTTTGACGATGCCTATCGACAGTTCCACGATGAGATCCATCCCATCCTTGAGCGTTTCGATTTTCCGGCGACGATGTTCGTCCCGACGGCGTCGATCGATGCACAGGAGGTTCTCTGGTTCAACCGGGTGAAGGCGCTGGTTCATGGCATGGGCCCGGGTGTGCTCCATCTCGGTGATTCGCAAGTGACCGTAAATGGGGATCGCCGGCGGGCCTATCACGGGGCCATCGCGATTCTGAACGAACTTCCGCTTGAAGATCGCGACGCCATCCTGGAATCGTTATTCAGGGGGGGCCGCTTCAGCGATCGACATCTGGCGAAATACCGGCCGATGGCGTGGGATGATCTTCGGGCGATGCGGAGGCTCATTACTGTTGGCGCCCATACAGTGACACATCCCAACCCGGCGACCCTCAGGCGAGAGCGACTCGTGGATGAGATTGAAGGTTCAAAGCGTCGCCTCGAAGCGGCGCTCGATCGTGAGATTCGACACTTTGCCTATCCATTCGGTCAGCCGGCCAACTTCAGCCGGGATGTAGTCGCGTGTGTTCGCCATGCGGGCTTCGGCAGTGCGGCGACGACGATTCGTGGATCGTGCGGTCCCGATGCGGATAGATACCGTCTGCCGCGCGTCGATTGCGATGGAATCAAAGATGGGCGGGTGCTGGTGACACGATTGAGCGACTTGTGGGTGTTTCTGTCAACCTAGTCTTCCCCTGGGGTCTCGGATGCGGCGGATTGCGGGGGATGTGGAGTTCAGGATGCGAACGAAGGCGGAGGTGTTACAACATTTCGACCGTTACGCGGTTGGTGGTCGTTGGTCGAGCCTCTACGAGGCCGACGGCGATGCGGTCGAGAACTACAGCTTTCTTGCCAGACGAAGGCGTGTTGAGGAATTGCTGTCGCCGCTCGTGCGTCCCGGCCTGGGCGTGCTGGACATGGGCTGCGGGACGGGCGTCATGGCGCCGTTTATTCTGAAATCGGGCGCGGATTACTGCGGCGTCGATTTGTCGGCGGAGATGGTTGCAGAGGCGGACAAGACCAGCCGGAAGCTGGCGGCGCGGGGACAGAGGGTGGAGATCGCCACGGGCGACGTTGAGCGGATTCCGCATCCGGATGCCTGTTTCGACGTCGTGATAGCGCTCGGGTTGTTTGAATACCTGAACGACTCCGGAACGGCCGCCGACGAACTGCTGCGGGTGACCAAGGCGGGGGGATCAATACTCGTGAGTGTTCCGACTGCGTTGTGTGCCGATGCGATTGCGAGCAGAGTCTTTTCGCCGCTGGTCACGAACGCCGCGAGAATCGTTCGCGCGACCATGGGCGATCGTGGCGGGGCCGATGGATTTTACCACCGTAAGTTCCGCGTTGGCCAACTCGACCGCCTTTTCACGCAACGCGGGTGCAAGAAATCGGGTCAGGCCTATTACAATGCCGAGGTGCTGTGCTACCCGATCAGGCGGGCCTTGCCCGGGCTGTCGCTGCGCGCCAAGACATGGGCCGAGCCTCGCAGTGGCGGCTGGCTCCGCCCCTTCGCCACAGCCTATATCGGTTGTTACGTTCGGAATTCGGACTGACGCATTCGGGAGCGTGCGATGGCCTGGTGGCCGATTATCAATGGGACAATCGTCAACATCGGAACCGTCGCGGTCGGCAGTACCGCCGGGGTGCTGTTGTCGTCGCGGATCCCCGATCGCTTTCAGCGGATCATTCTCGACTGCCTCGGCCTGGTGACGATCATCCTGGGGATCGATGCGGGCGTGATCGGCATGGGCAAAGTCGTCGCGCAATACGGCGGGACCATCCCCACCTACGGTGCCCGCATCGCCATGGTCGTCGTCGGTTCACTGATCGTCGGGGCGATCCTCGGCACGGCCCTGCGGCTGCACGATCGGTTGCAGAGTCTCGGCGGTCGGATCCATGCCCGGTTCGGTAGGGCGAGCGGTGGGGGGGCTGCGTCCGATGCCACGTCCCGCGGCGCCCATTTTGCCGAGGGCTTTCTTTCGGCGAGTGTGATCTTCTGCGTCGGCCCGCTCACGCTGCTGGGTTGCCTGAACAACGGGGCCCACGGCGATCCGAGCTACCTCTACATCAAGTCCTTTCTCGACGGGTTCTGCTCGATGGCCCTCGCGGCATCGCTCGGTGCGGGCGTGGTGTGCAGCATCCTGACGATCCTTGTCTTCCAGGGTGGTCTCTCCGTCGCGGCCTACTATTTCGCGACCGGCGTGCCGGAGATCAGCCTGCAGTTGATGAATGTCGTGGGTGGGATGGTCCTGCTGGCGACGGCGATGATGATTCTGGAGATCAAAAAGATTCCCGTCGCCAATCTCCTGCCCGGCATCTTCCTGCCCCCGGTGGCGGTCTGGCTGGTCGAGGCCATCGCGCCGGGAACGCTCCTGTCGATCCCATAATCCATTATATCTACCATTATCAACATGTGGAGATTGATCGATGTATGTGTGTCCACCCTTTGTATCAGAACCATTGAAGAGGGGAATCCCAGGAAATAGCGATCAAAGCATGCTTGAACGAAACCGACGATACTCGATAATGGACTCCCTCATGGCAAAGATCACCCTCATCGGCGTCCACCCCCTCGACTATTCCGACGAACTGTTGGATGCCGCGATCACGCAGCAATACGGCCTGATAGCCCTTGTGCCCGACGCGGAGATGCGCGAACGCGCCGAGATCCGCGTTCGCGAAGCCCTCCGCTCGATCGTTCTCGTCGAGATGCACGTGGCTGATCGTGATCGAAGCATGTATATGGGCGACTTCGGCCAGTCCCCCGGCGGTGTCCTCGGCCCGGGCGATCCCGTCGCCGATCAGGAGGCCATCCTCTCGCCTGACGGTACCCAGCGAATCGCCGATTTTCTCGATCAGGCCCAGACGAAAGATGTGCGGCTCACGTTCTACCTCCACGGCTACCATTCGAATCTACCAATCCTCACCAGTTACGGCCCGATCGA
>CAYXGR010000233.1:0-1457 GCA_964464525.1 uncultured Planctomycetaceae bacterium | reverse complement strand
TTTTGACGTTTTCCCATGATCCTCCCCGTTATCCATCCACCCATCCCCTCCCAGCGGTACGATTGCCACGGCTGTACGAACTGCTGCCGCGACCTGGTTGTCCAACTGACCCCGTCTGATCGGGAGCGTATCGACGCGGGCGGCTGGGCCGATCGGCTGGGCGTTTCGCCCTATGTTCGCGCGGGCCGCATGATCGCGCTGAACCACAAGCCCGACGGGGGTTGCGTGTTTCTCTCCGACGAGGGCCGATGTCGGATTCATGCCGAAAACGGTGCTGCGGCCAAGCCCCTGGCCTGTCGCATCTTCCCCTTCACGCTGACCCCCGGCGACGATGCGCTTCATGCGGGTCTTCGTTTCGATTGTCCCAGCGTCGCAAAAAATGACGGAAGCCCGCTCCCGAAGCATCGATTGGAACTCAAGCGTCTGGCACAATCACTGACGGAATCCGCGCTGAGTGAGATCGCCCCGGCACCCGGCGAATATCGCCTGTTTCGAGATCACCGTCTCAAAGACAGGACGGTGGATTGTCTGATCGACTCGCTGGATCGCTGGGTTTCGGATCGAAAACGGCCCATCCATCGCCGCCTGATCGGTCTCCATGAATGGATGCGAACGCTGGCCTCAACGAATCTGCAACGATTCGACGATGACCGTCTGATCGAACTATCGAGCCTCGTGATGTCGGACATGGATGTAGCCGCATCGTCTATTGAGTCAAAGCCCCTCGAACCCCCTTCTCCCCGGCATTTGAAAATGCTGTATCAATCAGCCTTCTCCCATTGCGAACACGTCACGCTTGAAGAGGCTCGAGTATCTTTTCTCAAACGCACCGCGATCTACTGGGATCAATTCAAACGAACACGACGTCTCAGCCCCGGTCGAGGCCCCATCCCACGACTCGGCACGCTCCCCGAGGGGGGAAGGATCGAACAGGTTCACGTTATGCGACCGGATTCCAATCTGCCGGGGCAAGAATGCGAGTCTCTCCTCACGCGCTATCTTCAGGCAAGGATCATCGGTCGGACGGCCTTTGGCAGGGGCTACTACGGTTGGCCGATTCTGGAAGGTTTGCAGGCCCTGTTGTTGTCGATCGCGACGATCGGATGGCTGACGCGCCGCGTGGCTTTATTGAACGGTCGAACGGCCTATCGGTTTGAGGATGTCGTCGCGGCCGTGGGCCTCGTGGATCGAACCGCCGGCCGCGCCCCCGAACTCGGCGCCCACTCGGCCCGTATGCGGTTGCGTTTCCTGACCGCAGATGACGGACTGCTCCGCCTCCTCACCGCCTATCCGATCCCGCCGTAGTTCACTCGAATGAGTCGCGTGTGCCACTGCTTCAAGCAGTGCCAATGGCGAAGGGTGGCGAGTGCTAATTTGTCCCTGCCGGGTGCCATACTTACACGTCCCAGCCTCATCGGGACGGGTAAGCATGCCAAACACTAACCACCCACGACCCC
>CAYXGR010000232.1:3916-5232 GCA_964464525.1 uncultured Planctomycetaceae bacterium | reverse complement strand
GGGGTCTGAGTGTCTGCATGGGCTGCGGCTACGATCTGCGCGGACAGATCGAACCGCGCTGCCCGGAGTGCGGGCTGGCGTTTTCGAAGTCTTAGAGAATGTATACAAAGTGAAACTTTTATCAGAGCCATCATCAGAGCCGCGACCGTAAGGGAGCGGTCATTGCTCAAAAGCTAAGGACAGTTCCCTTATGAGACAACCCCGACAGGCCTCTTTATACACCCTCAGAGAACAGAAGGTGGACGGTACCTGCCCCACGATCTCGCGATCGATCTGTTCAACCCCGCTTCAGGCCGCTTCAGCGGCCTTCCCCGCCGAAGGCGGGTTTCAGGCCGGCCCCTTGGGGCCGGTGATGACGACTGAATCCATCTGTATTAGCCCGTTTCAACGGGCTTATGGATCGACGCGATGGGCTAGAACCTCGCTCAGCACATACAAGCTGCCGACCGAACCCCGCGGTCGGTTATTGGTAAGGAGTCCTGTCATTGTCCACTGAACTGATCGACGGAAAAAACCTCGCGGTCAAGATCCGCGAAGAGACGGCACAACGCGCGGCAACGCTGCGCGAGCGTGGACACCCCCCCGCGCTGGCCGCGGTACTCCTCGGATCCGATTCGGCGGCGTTGAGTTATGCCCGGTCGCAATCGAAACACGCCGAGTCGGTGGGGATCGATTATCGCCTGGTTGAGTTGCCGGAAGATGCGACCATGTCCGTAGCACTGCGGACCGTCTCGGAACTGAACGAAGACCCGGCCATCAGCGGGATCATGGTTCACCTGCCGGTGCCGAAGCCGCTGGACGGTTTCGCGTTGCAACAGGCCATCGCGACCGGGAAGGACGTCGAGGGGGTGCGGGCGGAAACCCTGGGGCTGCTGGCGATGGGCCGCGCCGCCCTGGTCCCCTGCACGGCGGCCGCGGCCTTCGCCTGCCTGAAATCGACGGGTATAGACATGACGGGCAAAGAGGCGGTCGTCGTCGGGCGGAGCGCGATCGTCGGCAAGCCGTTGGCCATGCTGCTGCTGGGCGCCCACGCCACGGTGACGCAGTGCCACACGCGGACGCGAGATCTGGCGGCACACACCCGTCGGGCCGAAATCCTCGTCGTGGCCGCAGGGGTTCCCGGTCTGATCGGTGCCGAACACGTGTCGCCGGGCGCGATCGTGATCGACGTGGGAACGCATCGGGTGCCGGTCGAGGGTTCGACGGACGGAAAAAAGATGAAGACAGTCGGCGATGTTCGCTTCGAGGAAGTCGCCCCGATCGCCGGGGCGATCACGCCGGTGCCGGGGGGGGTGGGGCCGGTGACGGTGGCGATG
>CAYXGR010000232.1:0-3816 GCA_964464525.1 uncultured Planctomycetaceae bacterium | reverse complement strand
GCCCCGAAGGGGCCGCAACATGTCAGCCCAGGGCAGAGCGAAGGCGGCTCACAGCCGCTTGAGCGCCGCCCTGGGTCCGCAGCCCTCCCACACCCAGCCCTGAAGGGGCGGTATAACACATCCGTCTCACGCCGTTCATTTTCGTCCGAGTACCGGCAAACAGAGCTTGCCGGTGGCACCCATTTCGCACTGCTTGAAGCAGTGGCACACTGGCCATGATTGAATATCGAGTATCCAGATTCTTATTGAGGCGATGCCAGGTAGGTGGTTCGGATCAGGCGTTGTTGGATGGCCCGACGCTGTTTGCGGGTCGGCTTGTGATCCAGCGCCTGCTGAAGATAGGCGGCCGCGTCCGGGGTTCGATGGGCCAGGATCAGGGCGTCAGAGAGGCGAAGGAATCGATCGACGTCTGATTTCAACTCGGCGGCGAACAACAGGTAGCGAATCTGTCGCTGGAGATCCCCCCGGTTCGCCGACTCGTGCGCGGCCCGATCATAACATCGGGCAAGTTCGGCCTCGACCACGCCGCCGGAAAGCTGCATGCCCTTGCGCATGTGTTTGAGATAACCGTCGAAATCCCCCAGGGCCAGGGAAGAGTTCGCCCATTGCCTATGGCAGCGCGCGAGAGGTTCGGCTTCGAGCCGACCGGCCGCCTGTTCGAACCGATCCAC
Source organism: uncultured Planctomycetaceae bacterium (assembly GCA_964464525.1). Lineage (GTDB taxonomy): Bacteria > Planctomycetota > Phycisphaerae > UBA1845 > UTPLA1 > CAYXGR01. The sequence goes on along the minus strand of CAYXGR010000232.1, from coordinate 3,145 downwards.
GGCCCGGCGATGGTGTTCGGCGGCGGCCCAGAGTTCGCCACAGAGCAGCAGGATCGCGCCCCGGTTCGGATCGAGAATCAAGGCCTTGTGGATCTGGCAGAGGGCGGAATCCCGAGGCGCGATGAGCAACCGGCGGTCATCCCGGTGGACGGTTCCGATGACACATCCATCATCCACGAAATCGCCCGGCCTCGGCGGATCGGCCTCGGGATGGTCCCACTCCAACTGTCTTAATTCTCCAAGCACCCGGCCGGAATCGCGGAGCGACTCGGCCCAGCGGCGGTGAAGATCGGCGGTTTCCATCCCGTTTTGCCAGGCCGCGTGGTAACTTTTTGCGGCGAGCGCGGGCGCGCCGCCGGCCTGGTGGACCCGGCCCAGCCAGTAGTGATCGGTCGCATGGTGGGATCGCAACCGAAGGGCCGTCCGCAGCTTGCGTCGGGCCAGGACAAGCTCGCCGGAGAGAAGGTGTGCCCGGCCCTCGATCGAACGCCGTTCGGCCCGGTCGATATTCAGACCGCGTGTTTTCAGGAGCGTCAGGGCACGCTCGGCATCGCCCGCTTCCAGTGCCGCATGGGCCTCGGATAGGATCGAACGATCCCCCTTCTCGGTCGGCCTGGAATCGGCGCGAGCCTGTACCGTCGCGCATCCGGCGAGGATACACACGATCCAGCTCGCTTGGCGAATGATTCGCGTCAAATGAATTCACCCTCTGCGGTCCGCTCGATGGGTCCGGGTGGACCGCACTCGATCGAGCGGAGGTCTTTGTGATGCCTGGTGTCAGATCCCCAATGCGTCGGCGGGAAGGCCATCGCGGCGATGCCGATCCGAACCGAGTGTGGCTGAATCGGTGAGCGCTAAGACCTCGGGTTTCGCTGTTCTTTCCGCAACCGTCTCGATGGATGATATCCCAATTGGCCGCCCAGGTCAAAGCGGACCTTCGGAGAAAGCACTGGCGAGCGAGAAAAACAGTCGCGGCCGCCGGGCAGGAGATGCGTTCTGATCGTGTTATTTGGATTGATGCATCCACATCGGACCGTTCGTTGATCGGCCGCGGCGGGCCGATATAATTGGACATGGATGCCCGGCGTTGAGCGGTCGAACCTGACGGTCGAACCGGGTCGTTAATCATCCCCCCCCGAGCGGAGCCCACGCCCTTGTCATTTCCAGCACCCAGCCAAGATACCGTGACTCGTCGGCTCATCCATCGCCCGCCGCAACGGGCGGGTACGGGGCTCGATCTGAGATGGCGCACACGGATGTTCCAGCTTATGGGACCGGCCGGTCTGAGCCTGGTTTGCCACGTTTTGATTCTGATCTCGTTGACCTTCGTCACCTGGGCAGCGGGGGCGGCGGGCGATGGGAAGTGGACCGAGTTTACGGCAAAGGTCGTGACCGAATCGAGGGATTCCGGACCGGTAGGCGGGTTTCACTTTCCGGGCAGCGCTCAGATCGATCGATCGGATTCCGTCGAGCCGGGCGCGTCGATGCAGGATCTGGCCTCGTTGCTGGAAAAGGAGATGTCGCTACAGATGTCTCCGACGGAGATGGGGACCACCGGCCTGAGCACCATCGCGGTCAGCGCGCTGAGCCGATCGGATGTCGTCGGAACGGCGGTGATAGAGGGGGGCGACGAAGCCTTGCAGGGATCGGGTCTCGGCGATCGCGATCTGGCAGGCGGCGGCCCGGTCGGCAGCCTGTGGGGCGTGGGCAAGGGGCAGAAGGCGCGCTCCATCGTCTATGTCATGGATCGCAGCGGCTCGATGAACGAGGCCTTCGATTCGCTTCAGCAGGAACTCAAGCGGGCGATCGGTTCGCTGGAGCCGGATCAGTTGTTCAACGTGATCTGGTTCAACGAGGGCAAGGCCGACACCTGGTCGACGCGCATGCGAAAGGCGACATTCGAGAACAAGCGGGCGGCGTTTTCGGCGATCAGTGTGATCGTGCCGGCGGGTCAGACGGAGCCGATGGACGCTGTCATCAAGGGGTTGGGCTATCAGCCGGATGTCTTGTTCCTGTTGTCGGATGGCGATTTCGGTGAGGAAAATAAACGCATCATCGACCTGTTCGAGCGGCGGAATCGAAAAAAACGGACGATCGTGAATACGATCCTGTTTATCTACGACACCATGGGAGACGGGGAGCGCGTCCTGCGACGGATCGCGGAGATGAATAATGGCAACTACAAGCATGTGACCGAGGAGGATGCCGGTCGCCGATGAGGTTTGGCATCGGCCCAGGCATCCCGGGCAAGAAGTGATGGATTTGTCTTGAAAAGAAAGGCCGCCTGATGCAGACACGATTCGAACGATTGACTCATCACTTCGGCCGAGCGCCAACGTGTGCGCGCCAATTGTGTGGTCTTCGCCTCATGATCGCGACGGGATGTCTGTTTTTGATCCCCGCCATCACCCTGGCTCAGGAGATCGATGCAGGCGATCCGGGCGGGCAACAATCTTTCCTCGGCATCGTGTGGCAGGGGCTGAGCTGGATCGGACCGGTCATCGGACTGATGTCCCTCGTGTCGATCACCCTCATCATCGAACACTTCTGGACGACGCGGCGATCGACCATGGTCACCGAAGACGAGACGCAGGAGATGCGGGAGTTGATCGAACAACGAGAATTCAAGTCGTGCATCGATCGCGTCTCGGAGAGCCGGACGATGTTTGGCGATGTATTGACCATCGGCCTGCGCCATGGGCGGCACGGCTTCGACGCGATGCAGGAGGCGGTCGAGGAACGGGCCGCCGCCTGGCGGAGCCGGCTCTTTCGAAAGGTGGAGTACCTGAACATCATCGGAAACCTGAGTCCGCTGATGGGCCTGCTGGGGACGGTGCTTGGCATGATCAAGGCGTTTGGAAAGATGGGCGGCGGCGCCTACGGGCCGGAACGGCTCGCGGAGGGAATCAGCCTCGCCCTGGTCAGCACCTTCCTGGGCCTGATCGTTGCAATTGTGTCCCTGGGCTTTTTCGGCATATGTCGTAATCGCGTGGATTCCTTGACCGTGGCGGCGCATGCCGCGGTGATCGATGTGCTTGAATACTTCCGACCGTCTACCTTGATGGCCAACGGCACACCGGGACCGGCCCCCGCGGAGCCGGTGCAGACTGTATAGCGGTTCGTGGTAATACTGTGGCACAGGTTT
>CAYXGR010000231.1:0-5232 GCA_964464525.1 uncultured Planctomycetaceae bacterium | reverse complement strand
GACCGCTCGTGTTTCGGGTGAAGAAAGAGGCGGGCACGCCAAAGGTCTATTTCACGAGCTTTTCAACACTGATGTATTTGTGGCCGATCATGGTCGTCGGCTGGGTGGGGTGCTGGTTGCATGGCTGGGAGTGGATCAGCCCGCCGGTCATGGGGTGGATCTGGATCACCATCGTGCTGATCGTGCTGCTGAGCATCGGCTCGGACACCGATCGGAACAAGACGATCGTCATCCTGCTCGTGGTCGCATTGCTGTGGGTATGCGGCCTGCTCCTGGAGGAGAAGAAGGGGATTCCCATCCTGTCTCATGTCTACGATTTTCTCGCAGAGCGGAACGTGCAATTCGATCCCGGCACGGCGAGTGTGCTGAGCCTGGCCACGTTCATCATCCTGTTGCTGGTCATCTTTCTGGCGTGGTTTGACGGCCGCTACGAGATCACGACGCGGGAGATCACGCACAAGCGGCTGCTGCGGACGAGCGACTCGCTGCCCCGGGCGGCCAAACGGATCAAGCGGGACTGGCGCGACTTGACCGAGGTGTTTCTGGGGTTGGGGGCGGGCGACCTGATCGTTCTGGACACGAACAAGAACATCGTGATGCGGATCCCGAACATTCCGTTCCTGTGGTTCTTCCGGCATGATGTGGATCATATCCTGGAGGTGCTGGCGACGACGGATGTGGATGAGGCGGCGGCGTTGGAGGAAGAGGAGGATTCGGCGTGAGGAAACGTCGAAATGAACGCAGAAAAAGGGGCCAACAATTAAGAAGCTGAGAGTCGGGAATCAGGGATCGAGGGGGATCCTGTTCGCCGGTGAGCAATCTATGTCGGAGCATGGACCGAATCTTGTCCCGGGGCCGATCGCGAGACTATGATAGGGGTGTGGGAAGAGCCGTGATCCGGTTGATCCGGAGGGACGCATGCCCGAGCTGTGCCAATATTGCCGAAATCCCCTGCCCATTGGCGCCCGATTTTGCGGGCAGTGCGGACGGAGTCTGAGCACTCGTGAACGGGGCGGGAACTCGAAGCCGCGGTGTTGTGGACCCGGCGGCGGTCGCCGAGCGCGTGCCTGTCTTCTGATCAGCCTGATTGCCCTGGGCGGTGTGATTTTTTTCGTGAACACGAGCCATCGTTCTCTCAGTAGAATCCACTCCGGGACGTCGCTGATCGTTCGCCATTTCGATCTGGATGGCGCCGAGCGATCGGTGATGATCAGCCTGCTGTTGCCCAAGGATGTGGATGTTCGGGTGTATGTGAATGAGCCGGGCCTGATGATTCGCGGGACGCCGGAAGAGGTTCATACGGTGGAGCGATTTGTCGGTTTGATGGACGGATGGGACGGGATCGACTTCGATGCCAGCGAACCGATCCCGGTCACATACAAGCTGCCGAGATCGAAGGCCAAGGCACTTCGGAATGCCCTATCGCTCTCCGATGGGCGCGTGCGAGCCAGTCGTTCCGGATCGCGCGTTCGGATCAGCGCGACCAAGCGAGACCACGACACGATTCGGCGGATGGTTCACATCCTTGAGTGAAACGTCAAAAAGTCAAAACAATAAAATGTCATAATATTCCCTGGTACAAGGGGATTTTTCACTTTCGCCCTTTCTCATCACTGGGCCTCAATCTATTCGGATCACGAGAACGATACGGGGATGGGGATGCCGGATCCTTGCGATCGAATCGGGGCGTCGTTCTCCCAGATACCCATGATCTCGCCATTGCAATCAGGGCAGCGGCCGGGGTGTTTCATGCGGTTGTTTTTCACGATGAATCCGGTTCGCTCGATGACGACGGCGGCGCAGGTCGGGCAGACGGTGTTTTCGCGATCGCCGACGCCGCCGTGGATGTTGCCGGGGTAGACGTGGCGGAGACCGGCGGCCTTGCCGATGTCGTATGCGCGGAGGAGTGTTTCGGCGGGGGTTTGCCGGGGATCCTGCATCTTGTAATCGGGATGAAAGGCGGTGATGTGCCAGGGGATGTCACGGGAGATGCCGGCGAGAAAGGCGGCGATGTCCGAGAGTTCCGCATCGCCGTCGTTGAAGCCGGTGATCACCAGCGTGACGATTTCGACCCAGAAACCGGCGGCAACGAGTTGCTCGATCGTGGCCAGGATGTTGGACAGCACGCCGCCGAGTTCGCGGTAGTGTTTGTCGTCGAAGCTTTTCAGATCGACCTTGTACAGGTCGACATAGGGCCGGATAAACTTCAACACCTCGGGGGTGCCGTTCCCGTTGGAAACGTAGCCACAGGTCAGACCGCGGGCCTTGGCGCGTTTGAAAACCTCCACGGCCCATTCGCTGGTGATCAGCGGTTCGTTGTAGGTGGAGACGACGACCGGCGCGCCGCGGTCGATGGCGAAGTCGACCATCTGATCGGCGGTGCAGAAGCGAGGGGGGCTGACGGCCCGGTCGTCCCGGAGGGCCTGCGAGGTGACCCAGTTCTGGCAGTATCCACAGTGAAAATCGCATCCCAGCATGCCGAACGAGAGTGCGTCGCGGCCGGGGAAGGCGTGGTAGAACGGTTTCTTCTCAATGGGGTCAATCTGGAGACCGGCCACGTAGCCGCCCGGTACGCGGAGGTCGCCGTCGCGGTTGAACCGAACCCGGCAGACACCGGCTCGGCCCGGCTTGACGAGGCATCGATGACCGCAGGCGAGGCAACGGATTCCATTGGAATGGTGCCGGATCAGATCGCGATGGGCGGGGATTGTGTTGTCATCGAGCAGGGTTTTGAGCGAGGAGGTGGATGGCATGGTGCGGCCTCCAGTTGATGACCGATGGAGCAGGCGGAAAACCCGTCACTATCATAGGCGATGGAACAGAGAAATGCATGAACGGAGAGTGGGGAGATCCTGCTTCGGGTCCAGGACATAATCGGCGGCGTTAATGTCGGGTGCCATGCTTACACGATCCGGCCTTAGGGGTCGGGTAAGCATGCCGATCACCTGGGTGGTAGCACCAGTTTCCGACCGATGCAGTGAATGCATACCCAAACCCCAATGATCGAAAGGGTGGCACTGTCAAAAGGGTGGCAGTGGCGAGCCGGCTCAATCCCGACAGCCAAAACCACCTCCCTGTGATGGATCAAACACGCCGCTTCAGCGGCGTTTCCCGCCGAAGGCGGGCTTCAGGCCGGCCCCTTGGGGCCGGTTCAACGCACCCCCCATACATTCAGCCCGTTTCAACGGGATTCCTGATAGGGGGAAGAAACTGGAAACGACTGACTGGCAATGCTCCGAACAACACCCGCCGATCTTGTCATGGATCCGGGGTTCCGCATCGTTGTTGAGATGTTCATCGGGCGGTACAGTGTCGCTCTAGATTGGCGGAGGGCGCACCTGCGTGCATCGCTGGATAGCGGTCGGAGAGGCGCCCTGATTGGAGCGATCGCGGAAGATCATGAGTGTACGGGAACAACTGCGGAATTATCTGTTTGAGACGCTGATGCCGGCGAAGCGGGATGCATGGCCCGCGGATGATTCGGATTTATTCGACGCAGGTCTGGATTCGCTTCGACTCATGCAGTTGCTCGTCTTCGTGGAGAAAGAGATCAAGGTCACGCTGCCGGATCACGAGGTGTCGCCGGACCGGATCGAATCGGTCAACGCTCTGGTGGAATGGATCGAGTCACATCGCTGAGTCCGCCGCATTCCGCAGGCGCGCCGGGCGGGAAAACCCGTTCGGTTACGAACTTCGATTTGCATGTCGAGAGAAACGCTCTACTCCCTTCTACAAGAATCAGCCGCGCGGCATGGGGATCGGCCCGCCGTCGTATTCGGCGAGGATCGTCGTACTTACGCTCAACTGCTGGATGCGAGCGATCGGCTTGCGGGTCTGCTGGCGGATCAGGGGGCGGAGCCTGGTCGCCGCGTGGCATTCTGTTTCCAAAAGTCGATCGACGCGCTGATCTCGATGTTCGCGATCATCCGGACCGGTGCGGCCTATGTCCCGCTGGATCCGGCCTGGCCCGCCGAACGGATGGCCGCAATCTGCCAGGATGCGGACATTCATATGTGGACGGGAAGTCGCATGCCGCCGAAGGGTGTCGGCGATTTTGAAACCGTCATCGTTTCCGATCCCAATGATTCAGGGGCGATCGCCTTGAATGCCTGGAGAGATTTCGTTCCCGAAGTCGATCCACCCCGCGAACCCGAAAACGGCATTGTCAATATCCTCTACACCTCGGGTTCGACCGGTCGGCCCAAGGGCGTGATGATCACGACGCAAAGCCTGCTGCACTTTTCGCGTTGGGTCGTCGATACCTTCGCGCTCACGCCCGAGGATCGATTGGCGAACCACGCCCCCTTTCATTTCGATCTGTCGACGCTGGATATTTTCGCGGCGGTCCGGGCCGGCGCGGTGATGTGCCCGGTGCCGGAGCGGCTCAAGATGTTTCCCTATCAGATGGCGAGGTTCATCGCGGATCGAGAGATCACCGTATGGTACTCTGTTCCCTCAGCGCTCATTTTGATGCAGATGAAGGGGCAACTGGCCGATCATGATCTCTCCCGCCTTCGCCACGTGTTTTTCGCGGGCGAAGTTATGCCGAAGCCGGCGTTGCGGGATCTCGCACGGGCATTGCCGCACGCGGAGTGGACCAATCTGTACGGCCCGACGGAGACGAATGTATGCACGTTTCATCGTGTAGATCGGTCCGAACTGGAAGACGACTTGCCGGTACCGATCGGGCGGCCGATATCCGAGACGCGGATCTGGATTGTGGACGAACAGCGCAAGCCCATTACCGATGAGCGACCGGGCGAGCTTTGGGTGGCCGGGCCGACGGTGACGCGCGGCTATCTGGGCGACGCCGAATTGACTCGGCGGAGGCGGGTTCCCGCGCCGGACGGATGCGGATCGGCCTGGCGAACGGGTGATCGTGTGCAACAACAGGCGGACGGTACATTGCGCTTCGAGGGACGGATCGACCGAATGATCAAGTGCCGTGGCCATCGCATCGAGCCGGGCGAGATCGAGACGGCCCTGTGCCGGCATCCGGCGATTCGCGAAGCGGCGGTGGTGCCGATAGCGGACCCGGTCTTCGGAAATCGCCTGAAGGCGTGTGTCGCGACGAACGAGGTGCAATCACCGACGGAGTCGGAGCTGATCGCGCATTGTCGTGAATGTCTGCCCGCGACGATGCTCCCGGATGAATGGCAATTTCACGACGCCCTGCCCAGAACGGATCGCGGAAAGATCGACATGCAGGCGCTGATGTGTTGAGATCGCTTG
>CAYXGR010000230.1:2610-5233 GCA_964464525.1 uncultured Planctomycetaceae bacterium | reverse complement strand
GCCTGTTTTTCGGCTCGGCGGCGGAGGGCGGCCTCGATGAAGGGATCGAGATCGCCGTCGAGGACGCGCTGGGGGTTGCCGACTTCGACACCGGTGCGGAGATCCTTCACGCGGGGATCGTCGAGGACATAGTTTCGGATCTGGTTGCCCCAGGCGATCTCGCCCTTGGCGCTGTAGGTCTTGGCCATCTCCTCGTCGCGTTTGGCCTGTTCGAGTTGCTCCAACTTGGACGCGAGGATGCCCATCGCCTGCCGCCTGTTCTGGGCCTGGCTTCGCTCGTTGACGCACTCGGCGACAACGCCGGTCGCGATGTGTTTGATGCGGACGGCGGTGGCGACCTTGTTGACGTTCTGACCGCCGGCGCCGCTGCTTCGGCAGAAGGCGGTGACCTCGATGTCCTTGTCGGGAATCTCGATCTTGCTCTCGGGGAAGACGGGGATCACGTCGACGGCGGCGAAGCTGGTCTGGCGCTTGCCCTGGGCGTTGAAGGGGCTGATGCGGACGAGGCGGTGGACGCCCATTTCGGTGCTGAGGTAGCCGTAGGCGTACGCGCCCTTGACGAGGAGATCGACGGATTGGATGCCCGCCTCCTCGCCGTCGCGTCGGCCGAGTTCCTCGACCTTGTATCGCTTCAGCTCGAAGTAGCGGAGGTACATGCGGAGGAGCATGTCGGCCCAGTCGCAGGCCTCGGTGCCACCGGCGCCGGCCTGGATGTTGAAATAGCAGTTGCGGCTGTCGTTGGGCCGGGAAAGCAGGGCCATCAAGGAAACTTTATCGATCTCGCCGACGAGAGTGAGGCGTTCCTGATCGGCCTCTGATCGGGCGTCGGCGTCGTCCTCGGATTCGGCCAGTTCCCACAGGACCGTCAGATCCTCCACGCGTGCGAGGACCGTCTCTACGGGATCGATGATGGCCTTGAGGGACTTCAGGCCTGCGACGATATCCTGGGCGTCCGCCGATTCCCAGAAACCGGGCTGGGCCATTCGCTCTTCTATTTCCTTGAGGTGGGACTTCTTTTTGGGGAGGTCAAAGGGAGTCCCGTATGGAATTGATCCGGGCGGAGATTTCGTTGATGGTCGGGGTTCCGTCTGGCATGGGCATCGGTCTTACTCCCTTGGGTGGTCTCTACTATAATTCGTCGCAAGTCGGACCGCAACGTGAGCCTCGTCGGGGCTTATCGCTTCAATCCATTATCCGAAAGGCTGCCCCGTGCCCAAGGCTCCTGTATCCAAGACCCGCAAGACAGCCCCCATCGTCGTTCTCATCCTTTCATCGCTCATTGCGGGGGGATACACCTTTGATCAGAAGAGCCGACCGGTCTTGTTGACCGGTCCGATGGTGCATATCCCGAGTCCGGGCACGTTGGTGGTGACGTGGCGTTCGGAGGGACTTTTCAAGAGCGGCGTGGCGGTGTTGCGGGGGCCGGATGGTCTTGAGGAGACGCTGAGTCTTGAGCCGGAGGGTGAACGCTATGTGGCGCGATTTACGAATCTGGTTCCGGGAGAGACTTATACCTACCGCATTTCCAACGCGCGGTTCTTTTCGCAGATGGTTCCGATTTCGGGTCCGCACTCGGTGAAGACACCGGCGCCGCGGGGCCGGCCGATCCGGTTCATCGCCTTTGGGGATTCTGGGAATGGGAGCAATACGCAGGCAAATCTCGGTGCAGTGATGGCGGCTCAGAAGCCGGATGTATTGATTCACGTGGGAGATTTGGTCTATTCGGCGGGCGAGGCGGAGGATTATCCGTTCAATTTTTACGAGCCTTACGCGGCGCTGATTCGATCGGTTCCGTTCATGGCGAGTCTGGGCAATCACGATGTGGCGACGGATCGGGGCGGGCCGCTGTTGAATGAATTCATTCTTCCGGAAAACGGACCGGCGGGGATCGAGCGGGAGCGGAACTATTATTTCGACTTCGGGGACGCCCGTTTTGTGGCGTTGGACACGAACCAGGTGATTGAGGGCGGTGCGATCACGGCGGAGCAGATGAAGACAATCGTCGCGCCGTGGCTTCGCGAGGTTTTGACCGATTGCGACGCGCGTTGGAAGTTCGCCTATTTTCACCACCCCTTCTACACCGGCAGCGATCATTTCGCCGAGGGGCAGGCCTATGTCAAGGATGCGTTTGTCGCGGTGTTGGAGGAATGCGGCGTGGACCTGGTTTTCTGCGGTCACAATCATTTGTACGAACGGACGTGGCCGATCCGTGAGGATCGCATCGTTGGCGACGGCAAGGGAGTGGTCTATATCACGACCGGCGCGGGTGGGGTGAACGTCTATCCGGAGATGGATCCGCCGCCGGCGTACATGCGTGCGTTCAACGACGAGGCGTTCAGTTTTACACGGGTCGATTTGGAGGGGGATGTGTTGGAACTGAAGCAGATCAACGATTCGGGTGAGATCATTGACGAATACACGATTCGGAAGCAGGGGGTCGGGGATCAGGGGCTAGCAACGAACGGACACGGGGGTGTTTGAAACGCCGAAAAGTCAAAACGTCGAAACGTCAAAACGTCAAAATAACAAAAACAAAGACAAAAACAAAAACAAAGGCAAAGACAAAAACAAAGGCAATAATGATCGGGCGAATGGAGATTCGTGTTGGGCTTGCTTGCCTCTC
>CAYXGR010000230.1:0-2510 GCA_964464525.1 uncultured Planctomycetaceae bacterium | reverse complement strand
CATGCTTACCCGACCCGATGAGGCCGGGTCGTGTAAGCATGGCACCCGGCAACGAACGGACACAGGGTGTTCGGCACTGCTTGAAGCAGTGGCACACTATCAGGTTAAACGGCGTGGTGCATTCGAGTTTTGGATTGATATACCCTGGTTACCATCAGCAGCAACAGGGCCGCGGCGAGGGTGTGGATGCCGCAGGCTCGGAGGAAATGGCTGGCGATGGCGGGCATGACCATGAGCCAGAGGAGGAGGCCGCATTGCGCCGGGCGCGCTGGGACCGGGTCGTCGACGTGGGTCAAGATGTTTCCCAGGAGGGCCGCGGCGGGCCAGAGGGCGAGCGTGTAATAGTAGCTGCCGACCCACGGGCTGAACCAGAGCATCGAGCCGACGCACAGGGCGTAGTCGGCGCGGGCGATCGGCGATTCATTCTCCTTGCGCGTGCGCCACAGCCGGATCAGCAGGGCGAGACCGGACGCGGCCATGATGAGGATGTAGCCGAGCTTGAGAACGAGGCGCGGGGGCTGGGTGATTGTGATGTAGAATGGTCTGCTCGAAGAGCCGGCGTTGGTGTGGGTGAACAGACGGACCATGGTGCGGACAACTGCCTGGTTCTGGTAGGTGCATTCGATGGGTCGGTCGATGGTGTTCAGGGGGGTGAATTCGCTGAACTGGGTTCGATACCAGTAGCCGTGGTAGTCGCAGAGTTTGCGGGGTCCGAAGATCGCGAGGGAGGGCAAGACGCCGATGAGCAGAATCCCCGCAGCGACGCCCCAGGCGACACGCCATCGGCGGCGAACCAGGAAATACAACAGGCACAACACGGGGATGATCTTCAACAGGATGCCGATGGAGAGGGCCATGCCCGCGAGCCAGGGTCGCCCGCGTTTTTCCAGGACGAATGCACCCGTCACCGATGCCAGCAAGACGCTTGTCAGGTTTCCCGCCGTGAGGTCCGACCAGAGATAGGGGGCGATGAGGATGAGAGAAATCGCGGCGGCCGGCCAACGGGTCTGCGCAGACGGGTTCAGGAAGATGTGGGAGACATAGCGGGCACAGCCGACGTAGAGACCCGCGAACAGGATGAAGGACAGCACGGCGGAGGGGGTCTTGGGGAGCAGGGCCATCAGCATCAGCAGCGGGCGGGTGATGGGCGGATAGCGCTGGGTGCGGACGATTGGCTCGGTTTCGTCGGCCTCCAGATCACCGGTTTCGATTGAATAACGACCGATCGAGTAGATCGAGTACCAGTCGCCGTGGGGCCGATCGGGGTGGTGGGATTTGTGGAGGTGGCTGGCGAAGGGGCCAGCGAGGACCAGGACGCCCAGGATGATCCAGATGATTCGGGTACGGGTGGGCAACGGCGATTCACGTCGCAGGGAATCTCGAAGCCGGATCAAAGGGGAGCTGCGTGACATGGTGTTGACGTTACAGATCGCAGGCGGCACCGGCAAGCAGAGCTTGCCGGTGGCACCCCGAGCTAGATACTGGAGATTCGTAACTGGTAAAAAAAACGCGAGGCCGAGGTGGCGTTCCGGTAAACACCAACCCGGCCTCACATTGCAAGAGGTTACTCGCCGAGGGCTATCAGCCTCCCAGCAAACACCGTTGGATGAACTCCTCTTTAGCCTGAGGGTCGCCGCCGGTGTCTCGCAGGTGATCCACAAAGCCTTGAATGTCGCCACCATCCACAACCCCGTCTCCGTTGTAGTCCCGACAGTTGATCGAAGATCGACTGGTGGGAACTGCCTCGGCGACGTGCAGTTCCGGCTGCACGGGCTGAAGATTGTTTTGGACCGTCATGGCGATTTTGCGGGCCGCCTGCTGAGAGAAGAAATGGGGACCGACGAAGAGGATGGCGACCGCGGCTGCCGCGGCCAGCGGAGCCCCTACCCAGAACCAGGCAAATCGGGTGTGACCGGGGCTCTGAGCCTCGACACGATCGAGCTGCCAGGGATACCGGGCCGCATCACCCTTGAAAGCACCAGCCTGGTGGGCTTCGCCGAGCGTTGCGAGCAGGGATTCCAGATTGTCTTTTCGCGGATCCATTGTCAATCTCCACCCGTTCCTTGCGTCTCGTCCGGCCTTTGCGCGGAAAAAACCTCGGAAAAATCAATTTTTTTCTCTGCCAGGCAACGGCGTAGCCGCTCGAGCAGTGCGGGGATACGGGTCTCGCGGAGGGTGGATTCTGGAATGCTAACCTCTTTTGCGACAGCCCTTAATGGATTTCCATCGAAGAATCGTAGTCTGATAATTTGGGCATCCACGGCGATCAGGCGGCCGAGGCAGTCCTCCAGACCGGCCAGAACCTCAGCCTCGTGGGCGATGGTTTCCGGACTTAGCTCGTCGATTTTCTCCAATCGTCGCTCGTCATCGAGAACGGCCGCGCGGGCGGATTTTCGGCAGAACTCGCGATAGACATTGCGGAGGATGCCCGCCATCCAGACGGGGAAGGGTCGGCTGGGATCGTAGGATCGGCGTTGATCGAATGCCCGACACCAGGCCTCGTTCAGCAG
>CAYXGR010000229.1:0-5305 GCA_964464525.1 uncultured Planctomycetaceae bacterium | reverse complement strand
TCTGTGATCCTAAGACATCGCCCCGCGACGCTCGAAAACAACACGCAAATCAAAACCCACAACCCAAAACCAAAATACTCAAAACCAAACAACTCAAAAATCAGATCCACTTGCGTTAACCTCCCCCAAAGGCCATGATTCATCCCCCATGTCGGATGATCCAACAATCTCCCAACTCCTTTCCACCGCATGCGAACTCGCTCGTCATGGCGCCGACATTGCCCATACCTTCTTCGGCAACGTCACCACGATGCGAAAACACGACGATACTCCGGTAACCGAAGCCGATCACGCTGCACAAGGGGCGATTCTCCGTGAACTCGCCCGGCGATACCCTCAGCACGCTGTCCTGGTCGAGGAGGAAATCAGAGAACCCTATCCGGGTGGGCTTCCCGGTACGGCGGACTATTGCTGGATCATCGATCCGATCGACGGTACCCGAAACTTTGCCCGAGGCATCGCCGTCTACGCCACCTCCGTGGCCGTCATGCACCATGGCGAACCCGTCGCCGGCGCCATCCACGATGCCACCACCAACACCACCTACTCCGCCGCCAAAGGCGCCGGTGCTCACCGAAACGACATCCCACTCGTTCTCGTTGACCGACCCATCCATTCCGATACTACCATACTGATTTCCTCATTCCGTCGTCGCCCGATTCCAGATGCCGTCCGAGGCTGGATGGATCGCTACCTCTTTCGCAATCAAGGCTCGCTCTGCCTGCACCTGGCCTGGGTCGCCGCTGGTCTTGCCGATGCCGCCTACGCCATTGAGTGCAAACTTTGGGATATCGCCGCCGGCGCCCTGATCATTGAGGAGGCTGGTGGAATCATCACAACCCCGAGCGGTCGGCCCTGTTGGCCGGCGGACCTCACAGGCTATCAGGAAGGCAACCTCCCAATCCTCGCCGGTTCGCCCACTCTGCATGCCGAACTGATTGCCACGCTAGTCCCTGAATCTTCCGATGACTAACATAGGGTGATCTATCTTCAATCTCGGCTTCGCCGGCATACAATCTCAGAGAAATCGATGACACACAAATGCATGAACTTGTTGTTTTTCTTGATGCTCACGGGTCTGCTCGGCGAAACGATCAAGCCCAATCCCGCCTTCGCCCAAACCCTCGTCCCTTCCAATAGAGTCCTGCTCGTCAGTTGCGACGGCCTTCGTCCCGATGCCATTCCGCTCGCGAATACCCCCGTCTTGAAAAAATTGATCGACACCGGAAGCTATCAATCCCGGGCACTCGCCGAACTCCCACCGGTCACGCTCCCCAACCACGCCTCGATCGTCACCGGTCTGAGTGTCGCCCAACACGGCGTCCTGTTCAACACGTCGGCCCCGGGTCGGATCGACGCGACCACCATTTTCGACGTCGCCGAAACCGCCGGTCTTGGTGTCGGTTTCTTCGCCAACAAAGGCAAGCTGGCCTTTCTTTGTGAAGAGAACGCGGTCGACGTGTGGCGAATCACCGGCGATGTCGATACCCTCGCCAATGAAGTCGTCGCGGCCATTGAGACACACGACCTGCAACTTATCTTCGTCCATTTCGGCGAACCCGACGGTGCCGGTCACCAGCACGGCTGGATGAGCGAGGCCTACCTCGAACAAGTCGCCCGTGTCGATGCCGCACTCGGTCGAATCCTGGATGCCCTCGAGACCGGTAACTTCCTCGATCAGACCCTCGTCATCGTCACCTCCGACCACGGAGGCCACGACCATACCCACTGGCTCAACATCGCCGAGGATCGATTCGTCCCGTACATCCTCAACGGTCCCGCCATCGCCCCCGGCCGCACCCTCTGCGATCAGATTCACGCAATGGATGCCGCCGCAACGGCCCTGAAGTGGCTCGATCTCCCGCTCGAATCAGCCCGAGACGGCACCCCCATAGACGAGGCGGCCGTCGCGTTCACCCAACCATCATGCGAACAGCCGATTCCAGAACTCGGCTTCCCCTGCGGTCCGCTACCCATGCTCCTGATGATTCCTACCGGGCTATACATTCTCCGTTCAACGCGGCATTTTATCAGAGCCGCGACCGTAAGGGAGCGGTCATCGCCCACCCTCCCAGACCATCGGAATCATGACACGCTACCAATGGAATGACGACTGCTCGATCGCCGTAATTCGATACCCACCACTCCCTAACGGTCGCGGTTCTGATCGATTGGTGAAAAATGCGCGCTGGAAACTGAAAATGATTATCTGTTTCTCGTCAGGGGCGATGAAATGCCAACTCACCGATCTCCGCAACCCGTCGGCAGGCGTGGCTCCTCAGTGATTTCACGGCGATACCCTCGGCGGATCGTCGGGCGTAACGCTCATACAGGGCCGGGCTGAAAAACATCAGCGTCGGTTGTTGCATGTGCACGCTGCGGGCCAACCAGCGCATCAGAATCCGATCCGTCCATCCCACTCCCATCTTTCTCATCGCCTGGCTGAACAGATTCAAGGGATGTCGCGGAGCCAACTGACCCGACCGTCGCATCCGAATATGTTTCACAGCGACCACGGTGATCACCACCACCGCCACAACCGCGAGAAAACCCAGTATCATCGTGGTGTCCATCGGGTCCGATTTGCGGTTATTAAACGCCCCGCGCAGCCCCTGAAGCCGGTTCTTATACGGCGTCTGAGCGAGAAGCTGAATCCTATCGATCATGATGGCACCCCCGACAATCCGTGCTGCGTGGCACCCGCACTCGCCCGATTCAGTCTGCGGGCCACGTGGCTCGCAATTCGCGCAATCCGCCGATCGGGATCGCTGCGACTCATCGTCTGTATTCTCGACGCCAGTGTATACAACTTCAACCGATCCGCGACCCACAAGGCCGCACAACGATGATCGGCGCTCGCATCCGTGAGCATCGACATGAGCTCGACCGCCGCCTGAGGCACACGCATCCGCAACAAACAACGAACCGCAGCAGCTCGAACGTCGGCGTCCGAACTTTGCGTCAGGGGAGTGATCCATTCATCGCGTCCGCGGGCCTGCATCGCATCCAGGGCGTCGATACCGGTGGCTTGAACCGTCGGCGTGTCGTCCGAAAGCGCTCGCTGAAGAATCCGCCGTGCGGTCTCTCCACCGATCTGGCCCAACGCCGCCATCGCCGCCGCGCGGATCTCCGGCAACTTGTCATTCGCGATGGCGAAGACGTCGCGTTGAAAATGCTCACTGATACACAAAACCATGATCATGCGAAGCGATCGAAGTCGATCCGCCGGTTTCTGGGATAAAAGCTTGATCTGCACCTGAGTCATGAAGCCCGGCACATATTTGAATACGTAGTGGCCGGCCGCCTGAGCCTGGGCCGGGTGAATGTGTTCGAAGTGCTGCCAGAAATCGTCGAAATCCTCCGTGATATCCGCGCGGTCCAGCAGGTTCACCCATTCCTCCGGGCGCCCCTTCACTGTTTTCTTTTGCCTGGGATGCTGGCCTGTTCGGCGGCGATGTTCCAGTTCCCGTTTGACTACCAGGTGAACCGAACTCTCTTCATGGTCCAGAAGGCTCTCGAGGGCCACGGTACTCGCCGGCGTTTTGATGTCGACCAGAGCCCAGGCCGCCGCGCGGTTTGCCCGCGCATTGTCCACCACCAACAGGTGCATCAACAACGACACCTTCTGATTGCTGGGAAGCCCCAACGACAGAATCCAGGCAGGCGCCATGGATGCCACATC
The DNA here is from genome assembly GCA_964464525.1 of uncultured Planctomycetaceae bacterium. Classification (GTDB taxonomy): domain Bacteria; phylum Planctomycetota; class Phycisphaerae; order UBA1845; family UTPLA1; genus CAYXGR01. The sequence continues at coordinate 1,623 of CAYXGR010000229.1, read as the reverse complement.
GGCCGGAAGATTGAATATCGCCTCGAAACCGTCGTTCAGCCATGCGATGCTTCGGATCGAAACGAGGTGTTTCCGGATCGCGGGATCTCGGGCCAGCCAATGCCAGCGGATGAATTCGATGAAAAACTCCGCGTCCCGGCAGTTCGAGACCCGGGGCACGATCCGGCGACGTAACTCTGGACAGGGTATCGCCACATACAAGAATGGAACATAACGCGGCGATAGCCAGTCCGTCACGACTTCGATCATCGCATGTGTCAGCTTCCCACGCTTCACGGTGCTCTGCTCGAAGAGACTGGACTCGAGCTCGTCCGCAATCAACATAGACGCCTCAAGTACTTCCGGCCGGTAATGGCTCTCGTAGTGATTCAAAGCCTCGCGCAGACTCGTGACGAGATACCGACGCTCGTCGCCCAGAAGTTCCAGTGTCTTGCTCACTGTAAAATTGAGACTCGTATCCGCATCGATCGCCTCACCCAGCGACTTCAGCGTGGTACCGCGCGTCTCGCAATGGTGTTGCGTCAGCGAGAGAAGCGTGGCCGCCGCGCTCGCTCGAATCTTCGGAGATCCGTCGTGGATCGCATGGGCGGCCAGATAGGCCAGACGCGGATTCCCGCTTCGTCGGATGATGTCCAGTGTGCATTGTCGCGTCTGACTGCTGCTGTTCCGCATGCAGGCCCGCATCGCCCCGAACAGGCGAGACGTATTGGAGATGATCAGCCCCTGAGCCGATGGAGTCAGTTTGTAAAACACCGGCGGGAGATATTTCAGACCCGAATCGTTGTTCCGGTCCAGCAATACACGGATAACGTCCGATTGAGATTCGGGGGAAACCTCCAGCAACCCGTCTACCAGCGCCAGATCGGCCGCCTCACCGGGCATCTCCCGCAGGATCTCAAATACAATCGGTCGAACGTCCACAAATCGACTCCGAATTACCCTCAGGCGGGATAGATACAGATGTGCATCGGCCCTTATCGATCTTCGAGTGAGTTATCCGGCAGGGTCCGCTTATCCCGGACCCCGCGGTTTCACCTTCTATCGTCTTATTTGCAGGCTCCCCGATGCGAACCGATCGGCGGGCAATTCGAACCCTCTTCGCCCTTCCGAAAATACATGCGGCCGCACGGTTCGGCTGAGGTATGATTTATCGGGCGGCCCTTGTTGGGTTGTTATGAAAACCCGTTATTGGAGGTGATCACAATGAAAAGACTACAAAACAGAGTTGCCGGCGCGATTGTCTTCGCGGCCATAGCGATCATGGTTCTCTTGGGCGCGGAAGGTCTGAGTGCACAGCAGGGATCGCCCACCGCCCAGTCAGTGTATCAATATGTGGGGATTAATCAGACCATCGCCCGGATCAGCAATTCAACGGGAAAAATCGAGATTCTCGAGCAGCACGATGCACCGGGTCTCAGCCTGTTACACCCTCAGTCGCGGCCGTGGGAGTGGCGTGAGATCCGCATCCGTAAAGATCGCACCCGTCGTCGCGGACTGACCCGGATGCCAACCGAGGCGGACGAACCGGGTCGGGAAAATCGACCCTGAACCGCGTCGGCCACGCGGTTGGGGTCCATGACAGAATCGGCGGATTCCAGTCCGGCTTCGCACCGGGCAGTTTTC
>CAYXGR010000228.1:0-5350 GCA_964464525.1 uncultured Planctomycetaceae bacterium | reverse complement strand
TCCCCAGACCGGGTCCATGACAAAGTCCGCGGGTCCTCTTGCCGGCTTCAGCCGGCAGTTTTTTGTTTGCCACCGACTTCAGTCGGTGGTGGACGCCATGGGTAACTCCCTCAGCCGGCTTCAGCCGGGCTTTCATGATTCGATCCCGGCGAGACTCAGATCCGTTTGGCCCGCCCAAACTGTCATGCACCCGGAGCATGGTTTCCCCACCCCGCAAACGGCCAAGTGCTCCAATTCCGACGGAAGCAGCACACTTCGGGCACACGGATTAGGTAAACTATCGGCGGTGCGGAATGATCCCCTCTGCCTCCAGCGCTGTCATATCCCCCTCAGCCACCCCGCTTTCGGAGAGAATTGAGTGAGTATGCTGGCTGTAGCGTGGCGCAAAGCAATACTCAGTCTCGGATTCATCCAAGTCGACAGCCCGTGGGGGCAGCCGCACCTGCTTGCCATCAGGGCGATGCGTCGATGTCAACACCGGGGCGATCGCCTCCATGTCGCGTACTTCTTGAATAGTATGAATGCGCGCATGGGGTATGTTGTTCTCCACAAGATCGCGTATCAAATCATCGGCAGCATAGTGAGCAGTGACCTTTGCCATGTCCTCGTGAATCGCCGCCCGCTCCTGATGGCGACCCGCGTTCGTCCCCCGCGTCTCATTCGCCAGCGACCGAAACTTGGGAATCCGGACCAACCGCTGCCATTGCAGGTCATTTCCAATGGCAATCAGGACAAATCCTTCCCGCGTAGGGTAGACGTTGACGGGAATGAACTTTCGATGTTCGTTCCCGCAACGCGTCACTTCGGAGCGATCACAATCAAAATCGAGCAGCGGCAGCGTCGTAATCAGCCAGGAGGCGGCAGCCTGTAGCATGGAAACATGAATCGCACAACCCCGACCCGTCTCCGCACGTTCCGCGAGCGCCAGACAGACATGGGCATAGACCTCATCACCAGCCTTGAGATCGACGATCGGTATGCCCGACAACATCGGAGGTCCGTTCGCCTCGCCGGATACCTCCATAAAACCGGCCATCGCCTGAATGGCGGGATCGTACCCCGGCGTGTGCGGATAGCGCGGTCCCATGGCGGAGATGCCGGCCCAGATAATGTCGGGGCGGACGGATTTTAGCGTATCGTAGTCAATGCCCAACGCCTCATACCGCGAGGGGAGCGTGTTGCAGCAAAAGATGTCCACATCCAGTTTGTCGATCAACGTCTTGAGCAATGCCCGACCCTGAGGATGCTTGAGGTTCAGGGCGATGGCCTCCTTGCCCACGTTCGGCGCGACAAAGTACGATCGCCGGTCATCATCCGCGACCACCTCACCGATATAGCGATTGGGATCGCCCGGAAGGGCCGCACCATCAGAGGTGGATTCCAACCGGATAACGCGCCAACCCAGTTGCACAAAACGCAGCGTCGCATAGCTGAGCGAAAGGGCCTGTTCCATCGAGATGACGGTCCGACGCTTCATTCGCCATCCTCGCCGTTTTGCATCAACCCGCGTAGGACTCTCTCCGGAGTCAGCGGCAACTCGTAGAACCGCACACCCGTAGCATTGTACAGGGCGTTGACGATGGCGGCGGCCGTGCAGATGGCCGGCGCCTCGCCAACACCCTTGGCGCCGATCGGTCCTTCCGGGTCGTCCGTCTCGATGAAGTGCATATCGATCTCCGGAATCTCCGGGGCGGTGACAAGTTTGTAATCACGGAATCCAGGGTTCAACACGCGCCCCTTCTCCACAACCAGATGTTCCGAGATCGCGTAGCCCATGCCCATCACCACGCCGCCCTCGATCTGCCCTTCGATGCCCAGGGCATTAATCACCTTGCCGACGTCGTGGGCCGCCGTCACTTTCAAAATGCGAATGATCCCCGTACGCGTATCGACATCCAATTCCACGACTTGTGTCCCAAACGCATAGGATGCGGACACATCGCCCTTAAATTCGCCGTCCTGCATGACACTCGGCGGTTCATAGTATTCGGAGGTGATGACCACCTCGTTCTTCCGGGCGAAATGCAGCGAGCGTATGAGCTTGCCGATCTCCTGAAGCGACTCGCCGGTCTCTTTCTTAACCAGTTGAGCCTTGCGCAAATCGAGTGACTCGGGATCGACCGCCAATTTCTCTGCGGCCGCTTCCAATAATTTGTCCCGGGCCTTCCGGGCGGCGCGTTGTGCGGAATTGCCGGCGATGAATGTCGTTCGACTGGCGTGTACGCCTACGTCCCACGGCGTAATTTCAGAATCGTTGTTGATCACCGTGATGGCGGACACCGGCAAACCGAGTTCCTCACCGACCAACTGCGCGATGACCGTCTCTGAGCCCTGACCGATGTCGGTCGACCCGGTGATCACCGTGACATGAGCATGATCGTCTATCTTCAGAATCGTCCCGCAACCGTCCGAGCGATAGATCTTGGCCCCGCCCCCCACGTGAAGCAGCGACGCCATCCCGATGCCGCGTTTGACGGCGCAACCCACACGCGTCGGTTCAGCCTGTGCCGCCCGATTCGCAATGTGTTTGGACAAAAACTCGCTCTTTTCGGTCGCGGAGCTCAGGCACTCCGACAGGCCGCACGTGCGAAACACCATGCCCTGCGGCGTAATCTCACCCGGTCGCTGTCCATTGAGCCGCCGAAACGCCAGGGGATTCATCCCCACCGCTTCGGCCAGCTTGTCCATATGCGACTCGACGGCGAACGTCGCCTGCAGGTTTCCAAAACCCCGGAACGAACCGCTGTAGGGATTGTTCGTATAGACAACGGTAGTATGATAGCGGCAGTGCGGCACACGATAGAGTGACGATATCGTCTGCATGATCACAAAGGGTGTCGTCGCCCCCCAGGAGGTATAGCCCCCATTGTCATGAAGCGTCCGACAATCTCGAAAAGTAAGCGTGCCGTCCGTCTTCACCCCACTGCGCAACATCAGCTCAACCGGCTGGCGCGTCGGCGAAGCCAGAAATTCCTCTTCACGCGAGAACAACAACCGCACCGGTCGATGCGTGGCCCGGGCCAGAAAAACACAAATCGGCTCGAACGGGTAGATGTCCAGCTTGCTGCCGAAGGCCCCGCCGATAATCGGCTGAAGCACGCGTATCTTCTCAGGCGGAACGTCTATAACCGGCGAGATGTCTTTCTTGAACAGAAATGGAACCTGTGTCTGTGAATAAAGCGTCAGGTTCCCCTCGAAATCGAATTGCGCGATCACCCCGCTCACCCCCATGCAGCAATGCGTCACAAAGTGCAATCGAAAGGTGTCCTCGATCACCACATCCGATTCGGCCTCCCCACGGGCGATGTCGCCATGGTGATAGTCATATGTGAAGGGAATGTTGTTCGGATGCGGCTCATGGATAACGGGCGCGCCATCCCGAAGCGCCTCCGCAGGTGAAAACACGGCCGGCAAATCTTCGTAATCGACCCGGATCAACCTCAGCGCCGCCTCGGCGATGGCCTCCGTTTCGGCGGCCACCGCAGCGATCTCATCCCGCTCGCAGCGAACCTTGTCGCATTTCAGCGGCGGATTATCTCTCCCATGCCCAAGTCCCACGCCCGGCGTATCGGCCGCCGTCAGGACCGCATGCACACCAGGCAGAGCCTCCGCCGCGCTCGTGTCGATGTTCACGATTCGTGCATGGACGCGCCCGCTGCGCAGGATTTTCCCGTACAGCATCCCCGGCAGCGCGATGTCATGAATATACCGCGCCGCCCCCGTCACCTTCATCGGCGCATCGAGCTTGGGCACACGCTTGCCGATCAGCGTTTCTTTCTCGACGTACGTCGTCATGCCGTCTTCCCCGTCGCCGGGTGATCGCAGTCCCGCGCCGAGGCAATCGCTTCAACGGCCTTGTGATACCCGGTGCAGCGGCACAGGTTGCCCTCGATACCGCGTTTGATCTGCTCCGTGCCGAGAGAGGTGTCCCGATTCAAAAGCCATGTGCCCTGCATGATCAGCCCCGGTGTGCAGAATCCGCACTGTGCCGCCCCATGTTCGACAAACGCGCGTTGCAACACGGACATCCCGTCCTCGCTCCGCACACCCTCGATCGTAGTCAGTTCCCGGCCATCACAGTCGACGGCGAACATCAGACAGGCATTCACGGCCATTCCATCAACCAGAATAGTGCACGCACCGCATTCCCCCTCGCCACAACCATACTTCGTCCCCGTCAATCCCAGCACATCGCGGAGTAGGCTCAGCGTATCCATCGTGACGAGTACACTGACACAGACCGATTTTCCATTGAGCCTGAAGCTAATCTCTTGTTCGATGCATTTCATGCAGCAACCGTCCCGTCAATTCACGAACCAACTGTGTTCGATACCACGCCGACGCCCGCACATCGGAAATCGGCGAAACCTCCCGCCCGGCCAGGTGTGCAATGTCCGCTATACGTTGATCGTTGAGTTCAACACATTCGAGCGCAGCTTCGGTTTTGTGCCCGCGAATCGGCGTCGGCGCGACCGCCCCAAACGCAACCCGGGCAGCCTTGAGGCAGCCGTTTTCCTTCACCCCCGCAATCCCGACCGAGACCACCGCGATATCCAGGGCTGGCCGGGTGCCGAACTTTCGAAATTCGCCCACGGTTCGCGCCTTGGGAAGCCCAAATAGGACGCAGGTCATCATTTCATCTGCCTTAATCCGCGTCTTACCCGGACCCACGAAAAAATCGCAAAGCGGCACAACACGATGCGCCAATCGCCCGTTTCGCCACGACGCCAACTCGACTTCGGCATCGAGCAACAACAAGGGGATGATCATATCCCCCGCCGGAGAGGCATTACAGATGTTCCCCCCGATCGTCGCGGCATTACGCACCTGCCCGCTGGCAAAGCAGTCCGCCGCCTGCACCAGAACCCCGGCCGTCTTTTTCAGGATTTCACTCTCGAGGATCTCGGTGATCGTCGTCAATCCCCCGATACGGACCGTGCCATCCGCCTCCCGAACACCCCTCAACTCACCCAGCCGATTGATATTGACCAGCGTAGATCGAAAGGTTCTCGCGCCGGCCCGCGTCTGCGGCATGACATCCGTCCCGCCGGCAAACAGCGTCGCCGGCCCCTCGGACAAGATCCGCGCCGCTTCGTCAAGCAAAGCGGGAACTTCATATCGTGTGATGGCCGACATGCACTACCTTGCTAATTCGCCAATCCTTTTCAGACATCGTCATCGAAAAAACAGTGCTCCTGTTTCTCGATCCTGAATTACTTTGGTGAGAACCTTCGTGGTTCGCGAAGATTTCTCGGAAGATTGCTCGGGTGCCATGCTTACACGCCCCGGGCCTTGTCGGGGCGGGTAAGCATGCCGATCACCCGAGTGGCAACAATCAGCCGCACTGTGG
>CAYXGR010000227.1:0-5350 GCA_964464525.1 uncultured Planctomycetaceae bacterium | reverse complement strand
CACCCTGCTGACATCGGCATGCTTACCCGATCCGATACTGCCGGATCGTGTAAGCATGGCACCCGAAATAGAATGCTATGGCACCCGAAACAGAATGCTACTGCTTGATCGTGACGGTTTTGACCTCTGTATATTCTTCGAGGCCGTATTCGCCGAGTTCGCGGCCGATGCCGCTTTGCTTGAAGCCGCCGAAGGGGGCCGCCGCGTCGAAGACGTCGTAGCAGTTCACCCAGACCGTGCCGGCGCGGACGGAATTGGAGATCCGCATGGCCTTCTCGATGTCCTTCGTCCAGACCGCCGCCGCGAGCCCGTAGTCTGAACGGTTGGCACGCTGGATGACCTCGTCGGTGTCCCGAAACTTCATCACGCTCAAGACCGGGCCGAAAATCTCCTCTTGGGCGATCTTCATCTCGTCATCGACATCGTCGAAGACGGTCGGCTCGATGAAGAAGCCCTTGTCGCCGACGCGCGAGCCGCCGCAGAGCATTTTGGCGCCCTGTTCCTTGCCGGCACCGATGTAGCCCATGACGCGGTCGTACTGTTCCGCGCTGACCTGGGGGCCCTGCTCGGACGTTTTGTCGAACGGATCGCCGACGCGGCGCTTCTTGGCCTTGTCCACCAGCTTGCCGACGAACTCGTCGTGAACCCGCTCTTCGATGAACAACCGCGAGCCGGCGCAGCAGCACTGCCCCTGGTTGAAGAACAGGGCGAAGAAGGCCCCCTCGACCGCGGCGTCGAGATCGGCATCGGCAAAGACGACATTCGGGCTCTTGCCGCCGAGTTCCAGGCTGACACGCTTCAGATTGCTGCGACCGGCGGCCTGCATGATCTCTCGGCCCACCTCGGTCGAGCCGGTAAACGCGACCTTGTCTATATCCATATGTTTCGCAATCGCCCCGCCGGCGGTCGGCCCCATGCCGGGGACAACATTGATGACGCCGGGCGGATAGCCCGCTTCCATGGCGAGTTGGGCGATCAGCAGCGCCGTCAGCGGTGTCTGCTCGGCGGGCTTCAGAACGACCGCGTTACCCGTCGCCAAAGCAGGCCCCCACTTCCACGCCTGCATGAGCATCGGAAAGTTCCAGGGGATGATCTGGCCGCAGACGCCGATCGGTTCGTGACGGGTGTAGCAGAAGTACGGGCCGTTGATGGGGATGGTCTTGCCGTGGATCTTGTCGGCCCAGCCGGCGAAGTAGCGATAGCAGGCGACGGTCAGCGGGACGTCGATGTTGAGCGATTCCTTGTAAATCTTGCCATTGTCGAGGGTTTCGAGGCGGGCGAGTTCGTCGGCGTTCCGCTCGATCAGATCGGCGAGCTTGAACATGAGCCGGCCGCGTTCGGTGGCGCTCATCTTCGACCAGGGGCCGGAGTCGAAGGCCCGACGGGCGGCCTTGACGGCCTCGTTCACATCGGCGGCGTCGCCCTCGGCGATGTGGGCAAGAACATCGCCCGTGGCCGGGTTGATCGTCTCGAAGGTCTTGCCCGAGGCGGCGTCGCGCCATTCGCCATTGATGAGGCAATTCTTTCGCATGATGTCGACATGGGGGGCCGTTGCGGTGGCCATGATGGATTCCTCCTTTTTCGAGAGTGGACGTGTCTTTCCTGAGTCGGCTGCGGGCCCTGTGTTGCCGGACGGAACGCATGGAAGAGCAGGGTCGTTCCATTGCGATACAGACTGATCGACCGAGGAACGTATTATCCGACTAACCCGAAATCGTGTCAATCGATTACAGCGAATAAGCAAACAAAACGGATGAAACTATCATGTTTGATGATTCACTTGCCGAAGCGATTATGAATCGGCTAGACTGAGGGGTGTCGAGAATGAGAGTGCGGACATCGATCGTCGATTGATATGATTGCTTGATGAATGGTATCATCTTCTTCGGACGTGTCTTCTCGGATTTGGCATGGGGGCATCTCTGCATGATTGAAACGATGCGAATCGGCGATTCTAATGCCTTGGCATGGACATACTCCTTCGGATCAAACGGCTTGTACTTCGTGGGCAGATACGGTTTACGGAAAAGGCACGCGACGAAATGGACGCGGACGACCTCGTCCTGAGCGATGTCATCGAATCAATTGTCAATGCACAAAGCATCGCTAAAACGATCCGGTCACGAAGTCGCGCCCGGCGTCGTCCTGGTGAGAAATTGTATGTGATTAAGAGTTTCAGTTATGACGGAACGCTCATCTACACGAAAGGCGCGATCGTCCGCGAAGGCGGGCACGAAGTCTTCTATATCTTCATCTCCGCGAAGACCTCAACGACCCCAGACTGACATCGCCAAGCTGAGTGTGTGCGTGTCGTGTGGTTCGCGACGCATTCAGCGTAAGCGCGTATCGGTTCGCCTTCGGAATGGACAGTCAATCTCGGGGATACAGGCCGACGAATGTATTGCCTGTGGCGAACGCTATTACGATCTGGATGCCATGAAACGGCTGGAGACCCACAAGGACAACGACGACTGACACGCCCGATAGTTGATCATCTTCAGGTTCTTGCCGATAAGCCACTCTCACATCGTTCTCACGAGGTCTGCGGACCGGATCCATAATGGATCCCGTACCGGAGTTCGGGGGTATCGTATGATGGAGAATCGGAGGGCGGCGGATCAATCCTGACCGGATCGTGCGCCGCGGGAGGGTGATGGGGAGGCCGATCCCGGGTCAGGATTCGAGTTGGATGCTGGCCAGACCGCTGGCGACATTGTCGGAAAAGTCGAAGAGCTTATCGAGACCGGTGACGAGGAAGACCCCCCAGACACTGGTCGTGATGCCACACAGTCGAAGTTTGGTGGGCGGGCTCACGAGCATGCGCTTACGCAGCTTGAGGAGCTTGGCGATATTGGACGAGTTGAGGAATTGAATCTCCGAGAGGTCGAGCACAACATGGCGGTTCGGCTTACCCTCCAGCATTTCCTCGAGAAGATTCAAATCCTCCGAGTACAAGGGATCGTCCTGGAGTTCGACGAGAATGATATTTTCCGACCAATCCTTGATGGACATAGCGCATCCGGTGCATGATGAACGACCCCCAGGCAACAGCGCGACCGTATCGCCGGCCTGCGGGGATGTCAACGCGCGTCGCGTTGATCGGGAAAGTTCAGAAACGGCGAGATCCGCTGAATCGTTTTCCCGCCGATGCCGCGAACACGCATCAGATCGCCGGGCAACTCGAAGACCGGTCGGCCCGACTCTACGTCTGATCTCGCATCCTCGCGGGCCGAGACGATCCGCCGGGAGAGGGTCTCTCCGATGCCCGGGAGCAGCGCGAATTCGAACCATTCGGCGGTATTGGGATCGATTCCAAATGCCGCTGCCCGGCGACTATCATGCGGGATCCGCCCTTGAGAATCTGTGCGAATCGAATAGGAGAATGCCGCACCCAAAACGATCACGAACAGGACCGAAACCAGGATGAGACCGTCACGCTGATGCGGATGCATTTCGACCGGATTCCGCGTTGGAGGGGACTCGGAGGCACGTTGTTGGGGCGATTGGATGGAATCCTCGGCGGAAATGGGCATAAGGGGGGGTTATATCACATTTTTCGGCTCAATCGCAGCAATTCCACTCGAAAGGGTGATATAACTTCCTGCGAGGAATAGGCCTGGAGCTTTTTCGGTTATGCTGGCATGAATCCACCGAGGCCCGACTATCCTCGGTCGCCCAACGGGGTCTAAACACACACGGAGGATTCCACGGTAGAGGAAGTCTCCATACGAGGTTAATGTCATCTGCCCGGTAACGGGACGGAGGAGATTCGGAAATCAGCTCGGGCAGAGGGATCATCCGCCCCACACCCACCGGTAGCGGTGCCGGGCCTTGGTTGATCCCGATTGCTCTGATCAATAGAATCCGCCGACCACTATAGGTGGGTGTGTCCCCATGACGCTGGCTCGGTTACCAGAGAGTGCCGCGGGGCGTACTCGATACGGGGAACCGCAATCAACGAGAATCCATCCATGACTTGCATAGAGTCTCACAAAGAGACGGTTCAGACGGCTTCGCGTCCACACCCGCGCAATCAAAAGGGATTGCAGGCGAGACCTGCGCTCGAAAGCCCATCGATTCCGACCTTTCCTTCCGCCTGGAACGGCGCCGAGGCGATCATCAAACCCGCCATCGTGGTCACGGCAACGGGTACGCTGCTATGGACACTGCTGAGCGGTGATTTCTGGCGATTCCATTCGCTGCCCGATCAGACCATGTTCGGACGGGTCACCTGGGGCGTGGCGATGGCCTATGGGTTGATCGTGTTTCTCTCCCTGATCTGGCGACTACGCTTGTGGGCTCGTTATCGACCGATGGAGGCGGTGGATGACGCCGACCTGCCCTCGGTCACCGTCGTGATCCCCGCCTACAACGAAGGGTCGCTGGTGCGGGATTCCATCCTGTCGGCGGCGGCCAGCCGATATCCGTCCGACCGCATGGAGATCATCGTCATCGACGACGGTAGTTCGGACGACACCTGGCAATACATTCGGTCGGCGGCCCGCGAGGTTGGCGGCCATGTGAATATCCGAAACTATCGCCAGCCCCGAAACCTTGGCAAGCGTCAGGCCCTGTATCTGGGTTTTCAACGCGCCCGGGGGGATGTCTTCGTCACGATCGACTCGGATAGCGTGCTGGAGCCGGAAGCCCTTCGCAACGCCGTCACGCCGCTGGTTCGCGACCCGGACGTGGACTGCGTCGCCGGCTGTGTCCAGGTGATGAACCCACGGCAGAACCTGTTCACCCGGTTCCTGAAGGTCTATTTCAGCCTGTCGTTCAAGTTCGTCCGGGCCTATCAGAACGAGTTTCGCGGGGTGTTCTGCACGCCGGGGGCACTGAGCGTCTATCGGGCCAATATCGTGCGGCGCGTGGCCGACGAGTGGCTCAACCAGAAATTTCTCGGCCTCCCCTGCGCGACGGGCGAGGATCGATCCATGACGAATCTGATCCTACGCGAGGGCGGTCTGACGGCCTATCAGGGAAACGCCGTGGTCTGGAGCAAGGCCCCGCACCACTACCGCGACATGGTCAACATGTTCCTCCGCTGGGCGCGGAGCAATATCCGCGAGACGATTGTGCTGTGGCGGTTCATGTTTTCGCAGTTTCGATCTCGGTTCGTCAATACCTTCCGGCTGAACATGGTGATCGTGCTGCTGTCGCTGGTGATGCCGCCGCTGCTGATCGCCCACAGCGCCGCCCTTCTGGCGACGAGCGACGGATTCTTCGTGCGCTACCTGGGTGTGACATTGATCTTTGCGTCGATCATGTCGGTCATCTACTACCGCAACGAGCGCGACCACGATTGGATCTGGCTACTGGTGTACAACTTCTTCTGGATCACCAGCCTGTC
>CAYXGR010000226.1:0-5388 GCA_964464525.1 uncultured Planctomycetaceae bacterium | reverse complement strand
CTCGAAGCCCTGGATCTCGTGGCCACGCAGCAGATCCGTGGAGCCATCGATCGTGTTCGGACACACTGGAGGATCATTCGGCTTTACCGCGATCACTCCCTTCCACTCGCAAAGGATAACCTCGATCTGTCTCGAAAATCTTACCAGGCGGGGAAGACCTCGTTTCTATCAGTGATCGAAGCGCAGAAGTTTTTTTTGGACAGTCGAAAACGATATGTCGAGGCCTCACGGGATGCCGCCGTCACGATTCCTGAATTAGAGCGAGCGATCGGGCTGCCATTCGATCGGCTCACAAGCGCGCCATCCATGAATCTTGAAACCGGCGAGCAAGACGCTGAACGAGAAGAAATTGCTGAACCATGAATAACTCTATTCTTCTCGAAAACAGGGATGCAGTCAGATGAGCAAGAAAATCACATTAATGGCCCTCATGTCCATGGCTATTAGTCTTGGCGCAGGGGCCACGGGAACCTGGGGTTGGATTCCGGTGAGTGTGTTTCCCGACGTGTCGTCGACCGGACACGACCGGTGCGGCGATCTTTGGGGGCTGTTCGGGATCCGGATCCGCCGGAAACACACTTCCGTAGGAGAGAAAAAATGAACAGGAAGGCGATTGTTCTCATCTTGGGGATTGTGGCGGTGGCCGCGGGCGGGTGGGTGATCGTGGGCGATCCATACCTTCTCGCGCGAACGAACGAACCGCACAGTGACGAGCACATCCATTGCTCGGCCCATGACCTGGAGATGGCGGGCTGCCCGTTCTGCAACAAGAAACTGGTGGAGGAGTTGGGTTGGTGCAAGGGGCACAACATCGAGGAAGCGTTCTGCACGCGGTGCAATCCGAGGTTCATCCCCGCCTTCAAAAAGGCGGGGGACTGGTGTGCGGGGCATGGTGTGCCCGAGTCGCAATGCGTGCTCTGTAATCCGGGGCTTGAAGACAAGGGACAGTCGCCCGAGGACGCACTATCCGTGGTTGCGGACTCCCTGACGTCTCGTAGCGGCATTGAGTTGGTATCGAATGAATCCACGCCACGCTATCAGCGCAAGCCGTCTGTGACATGCAAGACGAGTGCATCGCGTGTTCGCTTTGTGTCGGAGGAGATCGCCGAGAAGGCCGGGTTGGAGTATGCCGAGGTGCGGGAGCGACCGGTCACGGCCACCTTGTTGTGCAATGCGGAGATTGAATTTGACGGGAATCGTTATGCTCGGATCGCTTCTCGCGTGGGAGGGGTGGTCAGCGAGGTGAAGAAAGACCTGGGCGATCAAGTTGAGGCGGGCGATGTGCTCGTGATGGTGGATTCCATCGAGCTGGCCGATGCGCAAGGGGAGTTTCTGCGTGCTCGGGCATTGTTTGATCTTGCGGAGAAGAATCACCAGCGGGTGCACGGCCTGGTCGTGAAGGGGGTTGCGACGCAACGGGATGATCTGGAGGCCGAGGCGAGGCTGGAAGAGACGCGTGTCGTTCTTTCGCAGGCCCGGCACAAGCTCAATAATCTGGGGCTATCATCGGAACAGATCGACGCCATCGCCGATACCGGAGAGACCGCGTCGTTGCTGCCGGTGACCGCTCCATTTGGGGGTACGATCGTAGAACGATCGGCGGTCATGGGCGAGGTCGTGGACACGACGCGGCCATTATTTTCCGTGGCCGACACCTCTGAGATGTGGGCGATGCTGGATGTCTATGAGGTGGACCTGTTCAAGGTGCAGGTCGGCCAGCCGGTGATTTTCTCGGTGCAGGGGCTGCCGGGCGAGCAGTTCGGGGGCCGAATCACCTGGATCAGCGCTCGTGTCGATCATCGGACTCGGACACTCAAGGCCCGTGCCGAAGTCCACAACCCCGGCGGTTTGTTGCGGGCCAATATGTTTGGTCGGGCGGTGGTGACGATCCACGAGCGCACCCCCCTGGTGGTGGTTCCCAAGTCGGCGGTACAGTGGGATGGCTGCTGTAACCTTGTGTTTGCCAGGATCAGCGACCTGATGTTCGCGCCGACGAAGGTTCGGCTGGGCATCGCGACCGAGGGCTATTATGAGGTCTTGTCGGGGGTGAAACCGGGGGAAGTCCTGGTCACCCAGGGAAGCTACCTGCTCAAGACGGAAATCCTCAAGGGCAGCATCGGGGCGGGTTGTTGCGAAGTCGATTACCTCGACAAATGAACTGATTCGTAGAGCGTTCCGGAGCCCGCATCAATGCTTGAAGCCATCATCACCTGGTCACTCGGCCATCGGTTCATCGTCATTATTCTCTCGCTGGCGGTGGTGGTGGGCGGCGTCTACGCACTGTCTGAATTGCCCATCGATGCGTTCCCCGACACGTCACCGGTACAGGTGCAGATCAGTACTGTCTCGCCGGCGCTGACACCCACGGAAATTGAACAACAGATCACCTTGCCGGTGGAACAGGCCATCTCCGGCCTGCCTGCGTTGGAGGACGTTCGGTCCATCTCCAGGTTTGGGCTGTCACAGGTGATTGCGACGTTCGAAGACGGCACGAATATCTACTTCGCCAGGCAACTCATCAACGAGCGCCTCCAGTCCATAGAGTTGGTGGAGGGTCTGGGCAGGCCGGAGATGGGACCGGTCGCGACGGGTCTGGGTGAGGTTTTTCACTACGTCGTCACGGGCGAGAACAAGACGCTCACCGAGCTGACCACGGTCCAGGATTGGATCATCCGACCGCAACTTCTCACCGTGCCGGGAGTCGCCGAGATCAACACCTGGGGTGGCAAGCGGAAACAGTACCACGTGCTGGTCGATCCGACGCGACTGGTGAAACACGATCTCACACTCGACGATGTGGTGGATGCGCTCAAGAAAAACAACAAAAGCGTCGGCGGCGGGAATCTTGTTCAGTCCGGCGAAATGCACCTCGTTCATGGTCTTAGCCTGACCACCACGGTGGGCCAGATCGCCGACATCGTGATTACTGCCCACGACGGGATACCCATCCGTATTCGCGATATCGGCCAGGTTCAGATCGGCCACGAAATCCGACGCGGCGCGGCAACCGCCAGTGGCCGGGGAGAAGCGGTACTCGGGCTGGGGTTCATGCTGTTGGGCGAAAACAGCCACGAGGTGACCCGCGCTCTTCGGGAACGAATGGACCGTGTGCGGGACTCCCTCCCGCCTGGCGTGGAAGTCCACATCCTCTACGAGCGGACGGAATTGGTTGATCAGGTGATCGCGACGGTCAGGAAGAATCTGATGGAAGGCGCGCTATTGGTCATCGCCGTCCTGTTCATCTTTCTGGGAAACCTCCGTGCGGGCCTGATCGTCGCCCTGGCGATTCCACTCTCGATGCTGTTTGCATTCAGTGCGATGCTGCGATTTGGGATCGCCGGGAGCCTGTTGAGTCTGGGGGCCATCGATTTCGGGCTCGTGGTGGACAGCGCGGTCATAGGGGTTGAAAACAGCGTTCGGCGGCTGGGCAAGGAATTGGGAACCCGATCCGTTTTGGAGATCGTTCGGGATGCGTCGATCGAAGTGCGCCGGCCTACACTCTTCGGCGAGTTGATCATCATGGTCGTCTATCTCCCGATCCTCCTTCTGGAAGGAGCAGAAGGGAAGTTGTTTCGGCCGATGGCGTTGACAGTTGTCTTCGCTCTGACCGGATCGATGATCTTCTCGATGACGTTGATTCCCGTGCTCTCGAGTCTCCTGCTCAGGCGCGGTGTCAAGGATCGTGAAAACGTCCTGGTGCGTTTTGCCCAGTGGTTGTACCGGCCCCTCATTCGACTGGCGATGCGGTTTCAAGTCACCGTCGTGTGTATGGGGATACTCATCCTGCTGTTCGGCGTCCATCTTGCGACGCAGCTTGGAGCGACGTTTATTCCCCGTCTTTATGAACAGGCGATTTCCATCAATACCGTCCGATTGGCGGGGGTATCTCTGGAAGAGTCGATCCGCTACGGCACACAAATCGAGAAGGTGATCCGTGATCGGTTTCCGGATGAAGTCCGCGACATCTGGAGCCGGACCGGCACGGCCCAGGTGGCGACGGACCCGATGGGATTCGAGGTGACGGATATCTTCATCATGTTGAATGCTCGGGATGCGTGGACCCGAGCGGCGACCCAGGAAGAATTGACGAGGCTGATCAAGAGCGAACTGGATCGTCTTCCCGGTATGCGCACGATTTTCACGCAGCCGATCGAGATGCGGATGAACGAAATGACGGGCGGTATCCGTGCTGATGTGGGTGTGAAGGTGTTTGGAGACGACCTGGAGATTCTCAGGACGAAGGCGAAGGAGATTCAGGATTTGTTGGAGACGATCTCCGAGAGCGCGGATGTCGCGGCGGAGCAGGTGACCGGTCAGCCGCTCCTGGAAATCAAGGTGAACCAGGACGCGATTGCGCGATATGGCGTGCCCGCGCAGCATGTTCTGGAAATCGTGGAGGCGATCGGGCAGGTTCGGGTGAGCCAGGTTCGAGAAGGGCAGCGGCGTTTTGATCTCGTCGTCCGGCTCTCGGATCGCTATCGCGATTCACCCGATGAGATCGGTCGAATCCTGGTGCCGACCGCGTCGGGTGGACGAATCCCGCTCGGGCGTCTGGCGAGCATTCGTCAGGATGAAGGCCCCTCCACGATCACGCGCGAATGGCAGAAACGCCGGGTCGTGGTTCAGGCCAACGTGAAGGGGCGTGATCTGGCGGGATTCGTCGAGGAAGCCCGGCGCCGCATCGCCGAGGAGGTTCAGTTTCCACCCGGGTACTACGTCCGGTTCGGCGGTCAGTTTGAGCATTTTCAGCGGGCCAGTCGACGTTTGCTGATCATCGTTCCGGTTGCGCTCTTCACGATTCTCATGCTGCTCTATTTCAGCACCGACTCGGTTCGGGATGCCCTTCTGATCGCGACCGGGGCGCCGTTCGCCGCGTTCGGCGGGATCGTCGCGCTTACGCTTCGGGACATGCCGTTTACGATTTCCGCGGGAGTCGGCTTTGTCGCGGTTTCAGGCGTCTCCGTCTTGAACGGGCTGGTGTTGGTATCCACAATCCGGCGCAAGATGGCAGACGGCATGCGCATCGATCAGGCGATCGAGGAGACGCGGCTGATCCGGCTTCGACCGATCCTGATGACGGCGCTCGTGGCGGCGTTGGGTTTTGTTCCGATGGCGTTGAATACAAGCGTCGGCGCCGAGGTGCAGCGACCGCTGGCGACGGTCGTCATCGGTGGTGTGATTGCCGACAACATACTTACGCTTCTGATTCTGCCGGCCAGTTTCATGCTGTTTGGCGAGCGAAAACAATCTTGATTCTGGATCGGATTATCCTGGTTCCGACTTGTCGGTCCGGCATTTGTTGTTGAGTCTATTTTTGGGCCATCTGGGCGGGCTGCGAATTGATATATACGTCGTACCGTATTGATTGTTGGCGATAGACGTTCGTGG
>CAYXGR010000225.1:2700-5388 GCA_964464525.1 uncultured Planctomycetaceae bacterium | reverse complement strand
GCGCTAGGCGAGGGGCCGGTTGATTCACCGGCCGAATGGGCAGGTCATCATCATAGTCAGGAGCCGCGACGGTTCCGGCATTTCCACAACGACCGTTGGAACACACACCACCCAGATTGCGGGTCGAATCTTCCATCGACGGACTGCCTGCCAAGACCGGCTGCACACGCGTGGAAGGAGTCGTCGGCCGCCAAAACTTGAACCGAATCATCGCCAGCAGGTAATGGAAACCATCACTGAATCGGATCTTCTTGCCCGCCGCCTTGCTGCGTGGACTGTAGCTGATCGGTTCCTCCACGATATCAACGCCCATCCGAGCAAGCTTGGTCGTGATCTCCGGCTCCATCTCAAAACCCTGGCTCACCAGGCCCAGCCCACGTGCAAGACCCGTCGGCATCATCTTGTAGCAGGTGTTCATGTCCGTCAGATTCAAACCGTTCATCCAATTGCACATAGCGTTCAGGATTCGATTGGCCCAATAGGTCGGCATCCACCAGGGCCGACTCGATCCGGCGGCAAATCGAGTTCCGTAGCAGACTTGGGCCTTTCCATTCCGAACGCGCTCAAACATGGGCAACAAGTCCACAGGATCCAGTTCGTCATCTGCATCCTGGATCACCACAATCCTGCCGCCGGCATGGCGGAGTGCTGTTTGAATGGCTCCTCCCTTGCCGGTATTGCGCGTATGGAAAAACACCCGTACACCCGCTCGAGCCGGCATGAGGCGTAGAATGTCGGCCGTCCCATCCGTTGAGCCATCGTCCACAACGACGATTTCAGTCGGCGCGGAAAAATCCAACTCGCGCACCTTCTCCAGGACGCGCAGCACGGTCTCGCGCTCGTTATACACTGGAATTAAAATAGAAAGCGCAGGGCGCTCTGGCGACAATCCCCGCAGGGAAGATTGGGTTATATGGGGCAGACCGAAACACGCATCTTCACATCGCCGCAAGCGACCCGCGATCAGGTGCTGAATGATCTCAACCCCATTCATCGGGTCCTGTAGAATGCCGTTCACATTCTCACTATCGGCGTTTCGCGGGATGACAGATACATAGAACAAATAGCAGCCCGTGGTAGAACTGTGGCACCGGTTTCCAACCGGTGCGTATTCATCGAAAACAGACGTTATGACATCCAGTTGCTACTTCCACCACGGACTGATTGGCGGAGGCGCGGGTTGAAGGCGCAAGAATTGCCGGCCGATACATGAAAACCGTGCCGTGATCGATCGAATTCGGTAGCCGTCGAGAAGATTTTCAAAAGTCTCAGAATGGTGGAGAGTGCGGCGGAAGGTTCTCACGCCGACAGCATCAGCGGCGACTCGCGGGCGACGAGTTCCATCATCTCCACCTTCAGTCGGCAGATTTTTTCATCCTTGTACAGCCAACGCGGATAGCTGCGCGTGGGGGGGGCGATCTTGGTTGCACTGGCCAGGACAAACGCGTTCCAGTACGGCTCATCCAGCCCAAAGCCCCGGCGATAGCTCGAGATCAGCTTCTTGAACAGCCAGCGCTTCCACCATTTCCAATAGACCGGCGGATCGGACACGATCGTGCTGAGTCCATCCACCCGCCAGCCGGTTCCCTGCAGCAACTCCCCGATCTCGGGCGGTGTATAAAGACGCCAATGGCCTTCGGATGTCGGGTGGTGAAGACGCATTGGCATCGGCCGGCCCCGAAGGGTCGAATGCGTCGCCTGAAAGCTGATCGCGTTGTCCGTCACCAGGCTCACCGTCCCGCCCGGCGCGCAGACGCGGTTGATCTCGTACAGGGCGAATTCCGGATCGTGGCGCAGGTGCTCGAAACACCCCCAAAACACGACCAATCCAAAATGCTCGGTCTCAAACGGCAGCGGACCGGACTCCAGGTCGTGTTCCAACAGATCGAATTCGTACGACTGATCAGAATTGGGGTGCGGGCGAGTTTGCCGCTGTGACCGGCCCGGGTGATCTTCCGGAGCGCGAATACAGACAATCTCCTCCCAACCCAATCGGTCCCGCAGGTAGGGCACTTCGAGTCCCCACGAACCTACAACAAGGCAGCGCGTATTGTCGGCCGCCCGGGGAAGGTGTTGAAAGGATTGGTGTAGCCGCTCTGCGTGACAGAGCAGATATTGCGCCTCGCCGGTGGCCTCCAGCGGCCGGCGCACCCATTCATCCGCGACCAGCCAGTGCAGCGTCTTGCGTACGGGCTTGCTGTATTCAGTTGGGGGTTTCATGGCCATGGAGTGCGTTCTCCTTCGTGAACAGGATGATGGCAGCAGACTATAAGTGTGTCCTGCAAGTCCTGTGGCACCGGTTTCCAACCGGTGCGTATCGCAGGTTTCGATCCTGTGACATGAGTTTGGGGAGTCACTCCTTTCTCAAGTCGGGATCAGGCTCCGCCTCGTAATCCCGGTTACAGGGGCGATGAATAACCTGCACATCATCGGCGGATTGCCGTAGGCAACCTGAAAGGAGAAATAAGCATGTCAGAGATACGCGCGATTCTTGCGCGTGTGAATAGCGAGTGAATGATGAGTTGTCGGGTGCCATGGTCGGGTGCCATGCTTACACGTCTCGGCCTTATCGAGGCGGGTAAGCATGCCGAGCACAAGACAGGCCGATACCACTCCAAAATCGTCAACTCCCAGCCGCCATGCCCGTGAATTCGATCTTGCCGCTCATGGACCGGGCCTCGATCTGTC